>DATDMX010000104.1:0-2731 GCA_036518575.1 Geobacteraceae bacterium
AGGAAGCAGCAGAGGCCATGGTCAGCGTCGGTGTCAACGCCTGCACGGACGTCACCGGCTTCGGCCTCCTCGGCCATCTCTCCGAAATGGTGATCGGCAGCGGGGTCGGGGCCGTCATCAGTCTTTCCGGGGTACCGGTTCTGGAAGAGACGTGGCGCCTTGTACGGGACGGGATCGCGCCGGGTGGAAGCCGCAAGAACCTGGCGTTCCTCAGAGAACGAATCGACGCCGCGTCGAGCATCGGCGAAGATCAACTCCTGGTCCTGGCAGACGCCCAGACCTCGGGAGGGCTCCTGATCGCCCTACCGCCAGCGGACGCGGAAAGGTTGAAGGAAGAACTCGCCACGCGAAACGTACCGGTTGTTGCCGACATCGGAGAGATAGTCGCCGACCACACCAACCGTATCCGCATCGAGGATTGAGTTGGCCTTCCCGCGAAGGTCATTTCGGAGTCCAAAATCGTTGATATGTTACTGACAGGATAGCCCCCCACCTTCTCGCGGGCGGGAGGAAGATTACAGGCTGACTGGATCACCGGAGGCCATGGAGAAATCCATGGCCTTTTTTATTTCACCACAACCGGAGGAGCGAAATGACCAGAATCGTGTATCTGTTAAGTCTGGCGCTTTTTTACAGCGTCTCTGCAACCGCGGCGGCGCCGCAGCAGGCGCCGGCTCTCGCCGGCACCGTCAAGGACCCGGCAAGCGGCATCGAGCTCGTCCTGGTGAAGGGGGGCTGTTACCAGATGGGAGGGAGCTACGGTGACGACGAAAACGGCGAGCGGCCACCCCACGAAGTCTGCCTGAGTGATTTCTACCTGGGAAAATTCGAGGTGACGCAGAAGCAGTGGCAGGCGATCATGGGGAGCAATCCGGCCCAGTTCAAGCAGTGCGGCCCCAACTGCCCGGTGGAAAAGGTGAGTTGGAGGGATGTGCAGGAGTTCCTCAAGAGGCTCGGCAAACGGTCCGGCAAGTCGTACCGCCTTCCCACCGAGGCGGAGTGGGAGTATGCGGCCCGCAGCGGGGGCAAGGTGCAACAGTACGCCGGCGGGGACTCACCGGCCGAGTTTGCCTGGTTCGCGGGTAACAGCGGCGCCAATGTCCACCCGGCCGGGCAGAAACAGCCCAACGCCATCGGCCTCTTCGACATGACGGGTAACGTGTGGGAATGGGTACAGGACTGGTACGGACTGACCTATTACCTGGAAGGGCCGAAGAAAAATCCGCAGGGGCCCAAGACAGGAAAAATGCGGGTGCTGCGGGGGGGGTGCGCTCTGAACGACCGGACCTGGCTGCGCACCGATTTTCGCACCCTGGCCGACCCCGGCGCACGCTTCAACATGGTCGGTTTCCGGGTTGCTCTCCCGGTCCGGTGACTGAGGTCGGAGAGAAAACCTTGACGGTCTAGGGACAGAGATGAACGGGATGCATCATGTTTATCTCTGTCCCCTGGATTCACACGTGATACCTACGAAAGCATCTCCACAAAGGTCTTCACCCGCATGACCTGCTCTTCGGTGGGCCTTTCCTTGTGCACGCTCGCTTCGAGGGCGATGTACGGGATCCCCTGCTCCTTGAAATAGTCCCGCTCCACCTGTTGCACGACGCTCCCGTAGGGACATCCCGTGATGGCCGAGGCGATGATGCCCCGGGCACCTGTCTTTTTCACCAGTTTCTCCACGCGGAAGCGACGGTAGGTGGCAGATGTGCCCGCCCCTTCGCCCAGTTCCCCCCTGCTCTGCGCATCCAGGACGTAGTGGGCAATTGACTCCAGCGGAGGAACGTCCTCGCGGTACGAACCGGTGCCGACCGCCACCCAACCGAGGATAGCCGCCTGCGACTCCTCGATGACATTGAGGATGCCGACCCCACCGGCCGCACCGCCGGCCAGCACGAGCGGAATGAATGGCCGCGTTTCGGGCGTCAGGCTGGCCACTTCCAACTCGTCGATGATGAGATCGAGCACCCGCACGAACTCGTCCGGGTTGCCGAAACAGTGGGTCGAGCCGTTCAGGAGCTGGAGAGTCGGAACACTGGTGAGATGAAACGGGCTTTTGAGCCGCAACTCGAGGATCTTCCTGATCTTTCCGGAGATGAGGTTTTTGCGCCTGATCTCTTGCTTCAGCTTTTCTTCGTCCACCGGCTTGCCGGTCAACCAGATCGCCACCTTTTGCAGCTCATTGACCAGGAACTCGACCACCTCGGGCCGCTTATCCTCGGGCTTGAACGCCGTGACGTTCTCGATGCAATGCAGCTCGTAGCCGTCGACCTTGGCCAGTTCCAGCACGTTGCTGATCGGCTCGCACGTGGCACCGAAGTAGAGGATGCGCCTGATGCTCTCGTTGCTGCTGCGCAACCGTAACCGCCCGATCATCGCCTTGATCATGGAACAGTATTCGGCTGGAATCTGAAAATCGTTTTCCGCCACAGCCTCGGCTTCTCGGCTTCCTTCGCGCCAGAGCTCGGCAATACTGACAGGGATGGTGTCGCAGGCATAGATGAGCGGGGCTTCCCACGACATCCCCCCCCAGATGGCCGACTTTCCCTCCGCCGCCAGGCGCTCCACCGCCTGGAAGGAATACGATTTGGCAAGGGCGTCGAGGGCCTGGATTGCCGGAGATTTTTCCTGCCGTAGAGTCTGCACGGGAGCTTTACTCCCGGTTTTACGCGCAATCGCTGTACTCATTCCCACTCCTTTTAGCGTTCAGTACTTCCACGAAGGCCTCGATCCT
>DATDMX010000105.1:0-2054 GCA_036518575.1 Geobacteraceae bacterium
CTCGATTTCATCGGCATAACCCTGCGCGACCCGCAGCTGGCCGGTCAGGTGCGGGACATGGTGGCCCGGGTGACGGACGGCAGGTACGAGATGGTGACGGCCGAGGAATCGGGCGGGGGGCTCATCGCCCTCATCACCACCCCCCGGGAGATTGCGGCGATCGTGCGCGAGGCACTGAGCGGCGAGCGTCTCCCCGAGCTCCCCTTCCCTTCCACCATGGCGGATCTCCCCTTTGTGGCCCGCGTGCAACGGCTCCGCGAAAGGCTCGACGATCTCGGCGCACGGATTGCCACCGTCGACGCCGAGCTGGAGCAATTTGCCCGCCAGTGGGGGGCACTCTACCGAAGGGTACAGGAGTGGCTCGACGAACGCATCACCCTTCTCCAGGCCTCGGCGACCGTGCGCGAGACCGGCATGTGCTTCGTCGTTCGTGGCTGGATTGCGGCAGCGGAACGGGAGCGGCTCGTCCAGGCACTCAACGGCAGCTTCGGTGGCCGGGTGGTGGTGACGGAGAAACGGATTCTCGAACAGGACCTGGAACGGGTGCCCGTGCTCCTGCGCAATCCTCCCTATTTCCGCCCCTTCGAGATCTTCACCCACCTCCTCCCCCTTCCCCGCTACAGCTCCTACGACCCGACCCCCTTCATCGCCATCTTCTTCCCCATTTTCTTCGGCATGATGCTGGGCGACGCCGGCCACGGCCTCCTCCTCGTCCTCATTTCCCTCGCCGTGAAGCGGTGGGGGGGCCGACGCCCGGTCCTGCGTGACGTCGGCCAGGTGTTCCTCATTTCGGCGAGCTATGCCGTCATCTTCGGCATCCTCTACGGCGAGTTCTTCGGCGAGCTCGGTGAGGAGCTCTTCGGCCTTCACCCCCTCTGGCTCGCCCGGGGCAAGGCGATTATGCCCATGCTCTGGTTCACCATCGCCATCGGCACCGCCCATGTCCTCCTCGGTCTCGTTCTCGGCTTCCTCGCCGCCCTCAGGAAAAGGACCGGCAAGGAAGCCCTCGCCCGGCTCGTGAACATCCTGCTCATCATCCTCCTGGCCGCCCTCGTGGTGTCCGTCGTGATCCCGTCTCCCTGGCTCCTCACTCGGCCGATTCTCGTGATGACCGGGCTCCTCGTCCCCTTCCTCCTCATCACCGGCGGGTTCCTGGCACCCCTGGAACTCTTGAAGAACATCGGCAACATCATCTCCTACACCCGTATCATGGCCATAGGCCTCAGCTCGGTGCTTCTCGCCAACGTGGCCAACCGCATGGCCGGCATAAGCGGCGACATCATCATCGGGACGCTCGCGGCCATCCTGCTTCACGGGGTGAGCCTCGTCCTCGGGGTCTTCGCCCCCACCATCCATGGTCTCAGGCTCCACTTCGTGGAGTTCTTCAGCAAATTTCTCGAACACGGCGGCCGGGAATTCACGCCGCTCAAGAAGAAGCACCAGACCTGACCCGCCGGGAAATGTCCGGCACTGGAGGCTCACATGGAAAAAGTATTGCTCGGTTTTGCGGCAGCGCTCGCAGTGGGGCTCTGCGCCCTGGCCACCGGCTGGGCCCAGTCCCGCATCGGTGCCGCCAGTGCCGGCACCCTCGCCGAGAAGCCGGAGCTCACCGGCACGGTGATCATTCTCATCGCCATCCCCGAGACCATGGTCATCCTCGGTTTCGTCGTGGCCACCATGATCCTCTACCGGTAGCCGCACAATGGGACAGAAAGAGCTCATAGCCGCTCTGCGCGAGGAGGGGGAAGCCCGCTGCGCCAGGCTTCGCGCCGAGGCAACGGCACGCCTGGCCGATTTCGAGCGGCGGCAAGCGGCCGAAATAGAGCAGCTCACCACGGAGGCCGCCCGTGAACGGGCCCGCAAGGAAGAAGCCATCCGGGCCGCCCTCACGGGGGAAGCGGCAAAGGAAGCGCGCGCCATCCTCCTTGCAGCCGAGCATGCTCTCGGCGAGCGGCTTTTTCAGTGCGCCCGCCGCGCCCTCGGAACCCTGCGCGACTCCGGCTACGGTGAGCTCTTCTCCCGCCTTGCGGCGGAGCTTCCCCCCGGATGGGGGG
>DATDMX010000106.1:0-7293 GCA_036518575.1 Geobacteraceae bacterium
CCGCCGAAGAAGGGGACATCGAAAGCTGTGAGCTCGGTTATGCCTCCCTCTGCCCGGAAGGCGAAACGGGAAGAGACAATCTCCAGAGGCCCGAACCGTGCCCTCCCCACGGTGAGATCCTCTCCACCGGCGGGCTTTTCCATCTGCTGAACGAGGAGGGGATAGTTGTCCCGGCTGAAGGTGAGAATGTCCCGGCGACGAAGCGATGGCTTGCCGGACGTATCGATGGAAAAGGGAACACGGCCATGAACATCGCTCAATGACATCTTGCGGGACGGAATGTCGAGGGCTGCGTCGGCAAGAAGAAGGCTCCCGTCGACGGCGGCGGAGCGGCCGGTCACTGCCACCTTGGCCTGCATAGAGGCGCTGCCCCCCGCGCTCGCCTCCTGGAGCGGACGGGGAAGCAGATTGGCGAAATCATCGAAAAGCGTTCCGATGGGCACGGAAGTCATTGCCACGGTAAACGTCCCTGCCCGGTCGGCGGCGGCAAAACGGGCCATCTCGCCGCCTCCTTCCAGGGAAAGCCCGCCGGGGAGGGTGAGAGCCGCACGGGCGACGTGCAGGTCGGGGCCGTCCACTCGGGCATCGAGAAGAAGTGATGCCCCGGTGATTGCGGATTTCCCCCCCGGGGAAGAGATATTTAGCCCGTCTGCTCTCACAAGCCCTGTGGCCCGCACCCCTGCCGTTGCCGCATAACTGCCGCTCGCTGTTCCATCCAGCCGCCCCCCCACGATCCTCCACCCCTTGCCGATGCCAGCGAGAACGCCAACACGAGCCCCGTCGAGGCCGTCCCCCCTGGCAGTGAACGTGAGCCCCTTGGCGAGGTCAGCCGGGTCGGCAACCATGGTAGCGGCCAGGCTTCCGCCAAAGGTCGTGGCCGACAGGGTAACGCTCCCCTTGTCCCGGCCGAGAATGAGTTTAACGGCAGCGGGGCCGAGAGACGTGGTACGGAAGGAAAGAGCCCCGATGGTCGCGGTCCCTTCCCCCTCCAGCCAGGTTTTTCCTTCCGTCATGAACCGGGTGACGGCAAGACGCCCTTCGCCCCGAACGGCATGGAGATCGCCGCTTGTCACCTCTACCCCGCTGAAAGAAAAAGACAGGGGCAGGCTGCCGGATGGAGTCTCTCGGGGCACAGGAAAGTCGATGGTGGCAACGCGAAGCGTGTGCCGGTCCAAGCTCGCTTGGCCTCGCCGCAAGAAGGCATTCCCGCCGCGCCAGCCATAGTCGGACTCCGCGTCAAACCTCTTGCCGGCATATTCTCCGCCCACGAAGACAATATGCCCCTCGGCAGTTGCGTCCTCGCCCATGCGTGCGAGCACGGCGGTAATGCTCCCCTTGCGGAGTGAGAAGTTCTTGCCGCTGGCAGCCCCCTTCACCCCTTCGAACGAGATATGCCCCTTCCCAGCCAGTCTACCCGGGGAAGCGCCGCCGAGGACCAGTTCTCCGGCCGCAGTCCCTCCCGCCAGCGTGAGCCTGCCCGGAGGGACATAGCGCTGCAAGTTCACCACGGAAGAGCGCGGCATCACGAGGCGCAACTGCCATGGAACGGGAGCATCCCTTTCAAAACGGGCTTCACCCCGAACCGAAATGCCGCCGACCTTGGCGCTGAGCGCAGGCGCGGCTACTTCCAGGATATCTAGCCCGCGGGCAAGTCGAAGATTGACGGGGAGGGAAAGTTCCTCCACGAGGCCGCCAGCGCCTCGCCCATCCAGCCTTCCCTGCACAGCCCACCCCGTGCCACGTTGCCCAAGAGAAAAGGTGGCTCCCACCCCGCGACAGAGGAGAGTTTCCTTTCGCCACACATCCCAGCCCCTCGCTCGCAAGGTTGCCACGGCGGCCGTGAGCCCTTTGCCATCTCCCTCAAGATGGGCATTCGCCCCCTCTACCTTTCCCGTCACCCGCAGGTCCCGTTGCAGTTTCACGGGGAGACGACGAAAAAGCTCCCCCGCCTCGAAGCCGTCGAGGGAGAGATCGGCCACGAACCTTCGCCCCTCCCCCTTCACGCCGAAGACATTGCCGCTTCCCCGCAGATGCACAAACTCGTTAACGGTTAGGTGGGCAAGCGCGAGATGAGCCTCGTCGCGGGGAATGCTGTAGCTTCCCGAGAACTGCAGTGTCCCGTCCACGGGAAGATAGCCCCCTGCAGCCCGCATCCGGAGACGGCTGATGGCACAGCTGCCTTCCAGGGTGAGCTCGCCACCGGCAAGAACGGCGTCGGCATCCAGCCTTGCGCTACCTTCGGAAATGGCGAGAGGAGATCCCTTTTTGAGATAACGGGCAAAGGAGGCCAGGGGAAGGGAGGCAATATGCAGGTGGATACGGCCGTCCGGCGTGGCACCGAGGCGGACGCGACCTTCCAGGTGGAAGGGATTGCCGGTATCATCCCTGCCGTCGATGGTGACTCCGCCAGCCGTCGACCCCTTCGTGGCAAGGTCGTTCACGGTGAGATTGAGGTTATCTACGCCCCGGCCGTTCACACGAATGGCGGCATCGCGCAGAGTGAGACGGCGGACGAACATTTCAGCTGACGGCTTCCTGCCGGCGGCCAGATGTTTTAACCGAGCGACGTTCCACTCGCCCTGGCCGTTCTTTCCCACGTCAAGGCGAAGACCTTCCAGTTCGATGGCTCGAAAGCGCTTCTCTCCCCGCAGGAAGGCACTCCACACGGGTTTGACGGTTACCGAGCGCACCGCGACCATGTCCGTGCCGGCAAAACCCGGCGGCTGAGCGACGTGCAGATCGCGAATACTTAAGCCTTCGGCCGAAAGCTGCAGGCTGGCGATGAAAACAGGCTGGTGAAGGTAGTCGCTCAGGAGGTGCGAGACGCGGACGGCCACAAACCGCGTCGAGAGTGCCAGGGACAAGATGAGGTAAAGGCAGGCGAGGCCGGCGGCCGCGAACAGTGCCCCGCGGCGAAGGATTTTCCCCAGCGTCTGCCACCTTTTCGCGGCGCTCATCGTCCCCCCTGGTTCGGCATTGAGAAAACGAACCGATTCTCAACGGTTCGAACAGAAAAACTTTACCCGGCAACGGTGGTCTTGACAAGAAAGCCGTTCGATCATGAAAAAGAGGAGGACGAAAAACACTACTCCCGGCGGATCGATTCCAATTCCTGCCGGAGAAAAGAGACGAGAAGGGCGACAACGAGGAGAAAAAGCATATCCTGGATGGAATTCCAGTAGTGGAGAAAGACATTGGCGTACAGGGTGTAATCGGATATGAAACGAGCCACGCCACTGGCAGCGACAATGGCGATCCCGGCGCCTTTGCCGTGGTACCAACTGACAAAGGAGACCGGCACGAGGTAAAAGATGAGGATGGAGTAGTCGCCCGTGGCGTAATCGACGTAGCCCACCAGCAGAACGGCGACAAAGCCGAAGACTGGCACGAGCCGGCGCGGAATGATGTCGAGCAATCGTTTCGGCATGGCTTACTCCCTCGTCCTTTATGGACACCCCTGCTTCGTCAGGCACAACAGCAGCCGCCGCCCAAGCCTTGAATCATGGCCCCTTCTGTCCGCTCGTTTCGGAAAGAAAGGCGCAGCCGCTCGCATCACCCAGTCGACAGGCCATGTCGAAATCGGCAACGGCTTTCTCGTGTTCCCCCACGTCGAGATAGACGAAGGCGCGACTGACGTACCCGTCGGGAGCCTTGGGGCTAAGGGCTATCACGGTGGAAAAATCGGCGAGCGCCTCGTCACGCTTGCCGAGTTTGAGATAGAGAAAGGCCCGGCTCGCATAGGGGGATGGCGCCCGGGGATCGAGGTCGATGGCCTTCGCCAGAGTGGCGAAGGCGTCGGCGATCTTTCCCGTGGCAACCTGCGTCTGGGCATAGGCAACGTAGTAATCAACCGTTCCCGGAGTAAAACCGCAGAGGATCAGAAAAGAAAGGATAAGCACCAGACGATGCCTTCCGACAGCACTATTTCTCATTCTTAAAAAACCCCACGTCCAAACGCCGCTCGTTGCAAGGAAGCGCCCTTTTGCCTACTTTCCCGCCTTTTTAGCATATTTCCGGTAACCGGTCCAGAGTCTGGCAACGGCTGGTGACATTCGCAGAAAAAAAAAGCCCCGTCAAAGCGGGGCACGGAGCAAGACAGCTGCGGATGCTACTTGGTGCTTGGCTTCGGGGTATTGTCGTTTCCCGCGGGGAGTATCGGGTACTCCACCTTCGGCTGCGTCCCGGTAAGTGTGTGGAGGAAAGCGACGATTTTCGCGGTTTCATCGTCGGAAAGCTTGGCGCCCAGCTGGGCCGCCCCCATGATCGATACGGCATCAGTCAGTTTCCAGACCTTGCCCGAATGGAAGTAGGGCGGGGTAAGATCGATGTTTCGCAGGGACGGTGCCCTGAAAACGTACTGATCGCGTTCGCTCTTTGTCACCTTGAAGCGGCCACGGTCATCGGGGGGGAGAATGTCGGCGGCCGGCTTTTCGACAACGCCGAAGGGGAAGTAGCCGCCACCGCCGACGTTGACGCCGCCATGACAGCTACCGCACCCCTTGGCCAGAAAGAGTTCGAGCCCCTTCTGCTCGGTGGCACCGAGGGCCTTCTTATCCCCCTTGAGAAAACGGTCGAAGGGAGCGTTGGGGGTAAGGAGCGTCGCTTCGAACGCCTCGATCGCCTTCGCCATGTTGTCGAACGTGACCGGCTCCTTCTCTTTGGGGAAAGCCTTCTTGAAATGGGTAACGTAGCCGGGGATGCTCTGGAGGGTTGCCACCACCTGGGCGGGTGAGTTGTTCATTTCCACCGAGGCCTGCACCGGACCCTTGGCCTGCTCTTTCAGGTCCTCGGCTCGGCCGTCCCAGAACTGGGCAATATTGAAGACGGCATTCAGGACAGTCGGGGCGTTGCGCGGTCCCTTCTGCCAGCCATGGCCGATGGATGTCTCCTGGAGGTCGACACCGCCGAGGCCCACGTTGTGGCAGGTGTTGCAGCTGATGAGCTGAGAAGCGGAGAGACGCGGATCGAAGTAGAGCATCTTGCCGAGGAGCACCAGCTCCGGCGTCGTCTGCTTACCTTTGTGGGCCGGGGCCTTCTGCGGGATCGGCCGGAAGACCGATGCCGCTTGCGAGCGGAGATCGGTAGCCGCGTAAGCAGAGCCGGCCGCGACGCTCATCGCGACAAGAATGAGAAGCATTTTTTTCACCATGGGATTCCTCCTTACTGCCTGTTTTCATGAATTCACCCTTTACCGATGAGAGGGTCAATGAATAAAAGTACTCTCATCAACACCTTTGTCAACTCGATGTGAATTTTTTACAGTTGCTCCTCGCCACAACTTCCCTCTCGACAAATTGAACTTTTTTCACTATATTCCGGCATACTGTATACAAAAAACAAGGCACGGGGCAAACGGCCCGGAGCAAGAGAATGACGGCTTTCCCTCGCCCCCGCGTCCCACGCCCGAGCCCATTCGACTGAAAGGAGAATCACCGATGGCCGAAAAACCGTTTGTCTACCAGGACCCGTTTCCCCTCGGGAAGGAGAGCACCAAATACCGCAAGGTCGAGGGCTCGGAGAAATACGTGACGGTGGAACAGTTCGCCGGCTCCGACGTGTTGCGTGTTTGCCCCGAGGCGCTCGCCATCCTCGCCAACGAGGCGATGCGCGACGTCTCCTTCCTCCTGCGTCCCGAGCACAACGAGTCGGTGGCGAAGATCCTCGCCGATCCCGAGGCATCGCAAAACGACAAGGGGGTGGCCCTCGCCTTCCTGCGTAACGCCGAGATCGCAGCCAAATTCGAACTCCCGGTCTGCCAGGACACCGGCACCGCCACGGTCGTCGCCAAGAAGGGCCAGCAAGTCTGGACCGGTGGCAGGGACGAGGAGTTTCTCTCCAAGGGGATCCACAAGACCTACACCGAGGAGAATCTCCGCTACTCCCAGACCGTTGCCCTTGACATGTACAAGGAGATCAACACCGGCACGAACCTCCCGGCCCAGATCGACATCCAGGCCATTGACGGCGACGCTTACAAATTCCTCTTCATGGCCAAGGGTGGCGGCAGCGCCAATAAGACCATGCTCTACCAGGAGACGAAAGCACTCCTCAACCCCGACACCCTCGTAAAGTTCCTCGTCGCCAAGATGAAGTACCTCGGCACCGCAGCGTGTCCACCCTACCATATCGCCATCGTGGTGGGTGGCACGAGCGCCGACGCCTGCATGAAAGCGGTGAAGCTTGCCAGCGCCAAGTACCTCGACGAGCTCCCCACCCAGGGGAATGAGTACGGCCAGGCCTTCCGCGACGTGGAACTGGAGAAGCAGCTTCTCCAGGAGGCATACAAACTCGGCATCGGCGCCCAGTTCGGCGGCAAATACTTCGCCCACGACGTCCGCGTCATCCGGCTCCCCCGCCACGGCGCCTCCTGCCCCGTGGGGATGGCGGTATCCTGTTCCGCCGACAGAAACATCAAGGCGAAGATTACGAAGGACGGCCTCTTCGTCGAGGAGTTGGACAGAAACCCGAGTCGCCTCATCCCCGAGCAGTACCGGGGCAAGCATGAGCACGGCGTAAAGATCGACCTTAACCGCCCCATGAAGGAGGTCCTGGCCGAGCTCAGCAAACACCCCGTCTCCACGCCGCTCCTCCTGAACGGCACCATTGTGGTGGGCCGTGACATCGCCCACGCCAAGTTCAAGGAAATCCTCGACGCCGGCAAGCCGCTTCCCGACTACCTGAAGAACCACCCGATCTACTACGCCGGTCCGGCCAAGACCCCGGCGGGCAAGCCCTCCGGCTCCTTCGGCCCCACTACCGCCGGCCGGATGGACTCCTACGTGGATCTCCTCCAGTCCCACGGGGGCTCCATGATCATGATCGCCAAGGGCAACCGCAGCCAGCAGGTGACCGACGCCTGCAAAAAGTACGGCGGATTCTACCTCGGTTCCATCGGTGGCCCGGCGGCAGTTCTCGCCGAGGAGAACATCAAAAAGGTGGAGTGCATCGACTTCCCCGAACTCGGCATGGAAGCCGTCTGGAAAATCGAGGTGGAAAACTTCCCGGCCTTTATCCTCGTGGACGACAAGGGTAACGACTTCTTCAAGCAGCTGGGACTGTAATCAGATGGGATGAGAAGCAAAGAGCCCCCGGTTGCCGATGCTGCCGGGGGTTCTTTGTCATTGCTGTCGTCATCCGGAAAAAATCACTCTCGAGAGGTGGAGCATGCGGCTAGTACTGATTCTTGCAGCGTTATTGATTGTCACGAACCTTGCGGGAGCTGAGGATGGTCAGGTAACCAAAATGGCACGAGATGCAAAGTTTCAATCGTGCCTGTCAACAGTCGCCGAGCTG
>DATDMX010000107.1:0-7084 GCA_036518575.1 Geobacteraceae bacterium
AAGGTCACACCTGAGACTAGTGGTGAATAACGTCGAGAAGCGCGCGCCCCGCCCTGCGGACGGGGGAGAGGACTTCATCGCCCTTGAAGAATTGGTCGCGCAACGGGACATGTTGCGGGACGATTTCTATCGTGGCATGGACCCGTGGCACGTCAAGGCATACGCAGCAATCGAGCGCTTCCTCGGGTTAAAGCAATGGCCGTACGGTCTTGATCCCCATCATGGCCGGCTTCTGGTCCTTCCGGCCTTGGTAGTATCTCCCGAAGTGGCCGAGTTTGGCGTTTCTCCCCAGGACGAACTGCTCCTCTCCGTTACCGAAGATGTCACCAAGAAGGGGTTATGTCTCTCCGCGGAGATGATTCTTCCCTTCTACAGCGAAGATGATGCCGTCATGGAGGATGCCCTCCTCTATTCCCCCATGTTCCCCTATGGGACGCTCTTTCTTGAGGAAAACCGCCAGGACGGATTTCTCGACCTTGTCTACCGTCTGGCGTTTCCCCTCTATCCGCCGACACCCACCACAAAGCTTCTCGACAAGATGTTTGCCGTTGCCTCCTTCGAACTGGTGGAAACCATGCGAAGCCTCGCCGATTACCCGGACGCATAAGGTCCAAAACCACCAAACAAAGAAAAGGGGAAGCCGGAACCAGGCTTCCCCTTTCTTATTGTGAACTTTCCTTCAGAGTGCGGCTACAGCTTTTCAGGAAGGATCAGGCGAATACCCACTGTCCCGATGAAGCTCATGGGGTCGTATTCTCCTACCACCACGTCGCCACGAGTGATGTCCCCCTTCACCGCAAAGAGGCCTCTGAAGTCGAGATTCAGAGCGATGCTTTTGTTGAGGAAGAAATCAATACCGGCGTTCGCGTGTCCTCCGTAGGTCCAATCGAGACCGTACGTATTTCCGGAGGTGAAGGAAACATCGCCTTTGATGAAGTCGGCGCCGCCGCCGATATAGGGGACCAGGCGGTTATTCGGCATTATCCGGTAGTGAATACCGATGGCGATGTCGGTGAGCTGTGCCTCCGCCACCTTGACGCCGCCTATTTCCGTGTTGAGCTGCGGGGAGTGGAGGACTTCGACGTCGGCGTCGAAGCAACTGCCAAGGCCGAAGATGAGGCCGCCTCCGCCCACGAAGCCAGTTTTTGATTCCGACGTGCTGCTGATCAACGGGTCACCCACCGGCACCAATCCTCCGGCCCTACCGGTAACGCCGAACCGGCCGCCGATGCTGTCGGCCATGGCAGTGCCGGCGGTGAAGGCCAGGATCGCCAATATCAATAATGCCATTCTACGCATATAAGCCTCCTTTTGCATGCTGTATGTGATCGCACATACCATTTACCAGTTGATGGTCGCGGTTGCCGTCTGACCAGATGAGTCCGTTACCGATATCGTCGTCGACCCTGTTGCGGGTGCCGCTGCCTGAAGAGTTGCGGTAACTGTGTTAGGAGCCGAAAGGGTCGCCGTTACCCATGAGGAGTTCGCGGACGCAACATGATAAGGAGTAATGCCGCCTGAAATGTTGAAGTCCAAAGTTGTAATGCCTAACGCTCTGCTGAAGGATGCTGTAGTCGGCGCGATTACCATTACAGGGACCTTGGATGTCAAGGAGTAAACCTGCCCCACATAATTCACGACGGGGGTGGGATCGTTCGTCACTGCTTTGTAAACTATGGCATCTGAGTTTGTCAAACCAGGGCCGAAAGCGGTCATCGTGACCGAGACATTGAAGATCCCTCTACCGGAGGAATCGGTGGTCACAGTCTGCTGGTTGGGCTCTGTAACGGGATTGCTGAGATAGTCGATGACGACGATGGAGTCCCTTTGCTGACTGTATTTCGAGAGGGTGACGGGGACACCTACCCGCGGATTGCCGTTGGAGTCCGTCAGTTGGAAGGCAATCAACTCCTCAAAAGTCCAGGTTGAGTAAGCATCGACGTCCTGGGTTCTTTTGGGAAGCATCCCGTTGTCGCCGATGGCAATCACGCCGGAGCCCCGTACGATCTGGAAGCTAGCGAAAGCCACAGCCGCCTGGCCGTTGATGGTTCCCGCAGCCTTGACGATGACATTGGTGGTGCTGTTGGTACTGCCTGTCGTTACGCGCGTGACAGCCTTACCGTTGGAATCGGTGCTGACGGTCGTCAGCAGCGGGTCGATGGTCGCTGGTCCATTGGTGGGAGCTACAATGCTGAAAGTGACCTGACTGCCAGGAACACCGGCCCCGTTGCTGAGAAGCGTCGCCGTGGCCAGAACCTGGCCGTTGTTGGCGTCGACGGTGGTGCGGTCAAGCGCCAGTGAAATGCCGGAAACCCCGGTACCGCCGGCGGTCGTGACATTGCTGAACTGGGCGCCGCCCGTCCCCCCGGTTGTAGCGGTGCCGCCGAACGGATCGGATGAACCACCGCTGGGGCTGTTCCCGCCGCACCCCGACAACGTGAGCACGTAAAGCGGCAACAACAAAAATGCCATCTTCAACAGAGCACGCATAACTCCTCCTTGTTGGCAGTTGTGATAAAAAAATGAATTTTCAGTAAAGGGTAGCTTCTTTGGCCATCTTGTCAACCGTAGCAAATTAATTTCGACCTATCTTTCCAGTAGCCATGATTGCACTCTGACCGGCTGCAGTGGTACCCGGGAATTACAAGCGAAACACGTCCGATGAAATGAACGTCATCCTTGCTTTTGTGCCAGGTTTACAATATGTTTGTACCTTGTCGTTCAAAGAAGGTCTGAAGGCGACTTGCCGGTTGATGCCGGCGTTGAGGGCAGGACGGGAACTATCCGAAAAAGGAGGCAGGAATGGATACACTCGAAGCGATAAGAACCCGCAGAAGCGTACGCAAGTTTTCCGCCCGGGCGGTGGAATCAGAGAAACTCCAGGCGGTGTTGGAAGCGGCACGGCTCGCCCCTTCCTGGGCCAACATGCAGTGCTGGCGATTCGTCGTGGTTGAAGATTCTTCCGTGAAAGCGACCATCAGCGAGTTGTCGTACGTGGAAGCCTTCTTCGCCCCGAAGGGGTACAAGTCGAATCCCGCCCAGAAGGCACTCGCCGAGGCGCCGGTGGTTATCGTTGCCTGTGCCGAGCCGACCGCATCGGGAGATTTGCGCGGACAGCAGTATTATCTCACCGACGTGGGGATTGCCGCGGAGAACTTGATGCTCGCGGCCCATGAGCTCGGCCTTGGGAGTGTTTTTGTCGGCGTTTTTGACGAGGAGAAGCTGGGCGAGTTACTCAACATCCCACCCGAAATCCGCATAGTCGGCCTTTTCCCACTCGGATACCCGGAGGATGAGGTGAAGGCCGGACCGCCGCGCAAGCCGCTTGAGGAAATCGTATTCTACGGCAGATGGAAGGAGTGACGTCGGCGGGAGTGTGTCGCGTCACGACCTAGGGACCAGAAGGTTTTCTCAGCACCCACGGGATCTCGCCGGCAGGGAGTTTCACATAGTAGTGGGGGGCGTTTGCCTGGGTGACGTCCACCAGATTTGTTGCAGGGTCGGGCTGCCAGCGCGGTGAAAGGAGCGAACGGGCGATCTCGCACGCCGGGGTCACCGCCCCGATTGCGAGAAGAGCAATGGAGAAAGCGCACAGGACGTAGGCGCGCTCCTCAAGGCACGTGCCGAGGATAGCGGCGGTGCGCAGCGCGAGAACGGCCAGCAGTGGGATGGAAACTCTCATGGCGAGGTCGTTGCCGGGACCGTAGTAATAGAACGGGAGGAGCAGGAGAAACAGGAGGGCAGAAGCTGTCAGCCACGCGTAGCCGGTTTTGTACCTGATCTCCCCCGCAAGGGCCACTGCTCCTACGGCAAGCTCGAGACTGACGAAAAGCGTATAGGCTGAAAAGAAGACCGCCGGCGACGACACTGCTGACATCACCCAGCCCGATTCGATGGTGGCAGCTCCCAGCGTAAGGTAGCGCGCGATGGGGAGGGCAATAATGGCGGCGATGAAGGTGTCGGGTACGAGCAGGAAGCGCCACCCGCTGTTGCGGAGATGATGGAAAGATGTCGCCGCAAAGAGGAGCAGCACCCCGACGGCACTCAAGGGCGACCAGAGTGGCACGAGCGTTGTGACGATGAAGGCCGCCGGAAGGAAGCGCGGGTTGCGCCAGTTCCTGACGATGAGCGAGGCCGCCAGCCAGCCGGGAAGCCCGTGGTTCGGCACCCAGAAAAGTACCGTTGTCATCGATGAATACTGAAAGTATTTGCCCCACCACTCCAGGTGAGCAGTCGGCGACAAAGGGTCGTGGTTGATGAGAGTGCCGATGACGTCCATGCCGCTGAAGAAGATGAACACGAGAATGGTGAGGAACAGGCGCGAGTTCTTACGACATGACGCAGCGAGGTGGAGAAAGAGGAGGCTTGTGCCGGCTATGGTCCAGCCGAGCAGGAGATAATCGGCATAGCGGAGTCCCACGATTTTGGCTGCCAGGGCGGGGAAGAGAAAGTAGCCGAGGGGAGCCCGCAGAAGCAGAGAATAATCGGCATTATAAAACGTAGTGGCGTAGTCTACAGGCCAGGGGAAGGCGACAAGGTCGCGCAGTACCGCGTCACGTACCGGCCAGTCGGAGTTGGCGTAAAAAAGGTGACCTGCCCCGCCGAGACTCGACCAGCAAGTGGCCACCAGGATGACGGCAACGACAGTCGGCAGCGGAAGGCGCCCGGATTCCGAAGGGTGCTTCTTCCCGATGCCCGGCAGGAGTACCAGGGCCAAGAGGGCCGTGCAGCCAACCCCGAGGACTGGCTTCAACCAGCCAAGGTAGAACGCCGCGACCGGCAGGGCCAGGTAGAGGATGATCAATTGTTCGACGCGGGTCAACTCGCGCAGGCTGCGTCCGAATTCTTTCATGGGGTCACGAGGTCCGTCCAGGGAAAACGTCGGAGGCTGACGCATCCCGGTGCGATGTGAGCGCTCTCAACCTACACAAAATCCGAGGATTGTTCAAGGAGAAAGCTGGATTATCAAGCCCATGCCGTCTGGAAACCTCATGTATTCACGTGCAAAAGATACGATATGGCAGTGCTCCCCAGACCGCCTGCGTCCGGCAACGTCTCCGTTGCTGAGCAGCCTTGTCCTCGCACTTCTTCTCGTAGTGTTTCCCGTCAGGGGGGCGAGTGCGGCCGGTGAAACCTATCACTGGGTTGACCGGGAGGGGTTCCATTCGGTGGCAACACTTGCCGCCGTTCCCCTAGAGCACCGCAAGGACCTGCCCATGGCGAGGAACCGGACCTCACTCCCCTTTACTGAGGAAGAAGACCGGGACGGGTCGATGTACGTCTGGTTTGTTCTCGGTCAGGCAGGGATCGACTACCGCCATACCCGGGCGGCGGATTTTCCGTCAAGTCGGCTCTTTGCCGTGGTGGCGGTGCCGCAGGACGGCGACATCGCCTGGTGGCCTGGCTTTGTGGCCCTCAAGGGAGGGGAGAAGCTCCTGACAGCCAGGAGGGAAGAATGGCTGAGTGAGGTCGAGAAGAAGCGGGGCGCTGTCAAATGGTACCGCTACAACGGCCCGCCTCCGGGGAAGAAGGGCGTTGCCGTAAAGGGAGCACCACGAGCGGCGCTGCAGCGCGTCGACAAGGTGCTCGGGACGTTGGAGCCGGCGGCAACATATCCCCCGAGGATAGCGAACGAAGGGGAAAGGGGCCGTCTGAAGCAGCAATGGCAGAAAGCCGTTGCCGAGCTCGAACGGTTGCGCCGGCAATTCCCCGATGACCCGCGCGTGCTGGGACGCCTTGGCGAATGCTACCGGCTTGGCCGCAACCTTGGCATTCCCCAGACGTGGGCCCGGGCGGAAGCCTTTCTCCTGCGGACCGAGGAGCTCGATCCCGAGGCTCCCGAGACCTACATTTCGCTCGGGGCCCACTACGCCGACACCGGTTACGGGGACGTGGCCGAGGCACAGTTTCGCCAGGCCCTTCGCCACGCCCGCAAGAACCAGCTTCCCCAGGTATGGTGGGGGCTTGCCATTTCCCTCTACTACCAGGGAAAGACGAAGGAGGCCCTCGACTATGCCGAGCGCCTCGTCGCGGCGCACCCGCAAGACGCCAGCGCGAAGAAGCTGCGACAGACGATTCTTGATGAGGGGGCGCCGAAAGAGTAGGGCCGCTCCCTGTTAGCCGATAAACGATACATACCGAAAGAAGAGACCACCGACCATGAAACTTCTCGATAGGCTCGAGCGAAAATGCGGCCGCTATGCCATTCCCAACCTGACCGTCTACCTCATTGCCGGCCAGTCACTTTTCTACGTCATGAACCTCACCGGCAAGATCGGCCCCGGGTTGACCTATCTCTCCGGCGAGGCTCTTCTTGAGGGGGAGTGGTGGCGTCTCGTCACCTTTCCCTTTGATCCGCCACGCCTGAGCCCGCTTTTTGTCCTCTTTGCCTGGTACTTCTTCTACCTCATGGGCTCTGCCCTCGAAGCACAATGGGGCGAGTTCCGCTACAACGCTTTCCTTCTGATCGGCTACCTCCTCACTGTCGGCGTATCGTTTCTCATGCCCGGATTTGCCGTTACCAACGCCTACCTCGGCGGTTCGGTCTTCCTCGCCTTTGCCTTTCTCTTCCCCGATTTCGTCCTCTACATCTTCTTCGTGCTGCCGGTACGGATCAAGTGGCTTGCCCTCATAACCTGGCTCGGCTACGGCTACGTACTGCTTACGGGCTCCTGGGCGAGCCGCTTCCTCGTACTCGCGTCCATCGGCAACTTCCTCATCTTCTTCGCCCGGGACATCGTCTGGTTGATGAAAAGCGGCAAGCGACAGATGGCAAAGCAGGCCGCGCAGTATTCGCGACGGGAGGACGAGCCGTTCCATCGCTGCACGGTGTGCGGCATCACCGACAAGAGTCACCCGAAAATGGATTTTCGCTACTGCCCCCAGTGTGACGGTCAGTATGGCTATTGCCAGGAACATATTTTCAACCACGAACACGTGAAGAAAGGATGAAAACATGAGTGAGGAAGAGAGCTTCATGAAGCGTGTGCGGTTTACGGCCCTTGCAGTGCTGGCATTTTTGGTGGCGGCGCTTGCCGGCTGCGGGGGGGGAGGCGGAGGCGGTCTGTCGTCCCCCGTGGGTGCC
>DATDMX010000108.1:0-6196 GCA_036518575.1 Geobacteraceae bacterium
TCTCGAGAAGCGGGAGCGGATCTTCGAGCCTGGTCCTCGCGCCGGCAAGGGGAAGAAGAGAGAAAGAGAGCGCGTTCAGATCGGAAAGAAAACGGAGATCACTGTTCCCAAGGCGATCAAGCGAATCATCAAGATTTCGGAGACGATCACCGTCGGCGAACTCGCCAAGAGAATGGGTGTCAAGGCCACTGACATCATCCGTGCGCTCATGAAGATGGGGATGATGGTTACCATCAACCATCCTCTCGACTTTGACACCGCCACGCTGCTGGCCTCGGATTTCGGCTACGAAATCGAAAACGTTGCGCTCGACCTCGACGAGATCCTCGAAGCGGCGCCGGATGCTCCGGAAAGCCTCGTCAAGCGTCCGCCGGTCGTGACCATCATGGGACACGTCGACCACGGCAAGACCTCGCTTCTCGACGCTATCCGCGAGGCCAACGTCATCGCCGGCGAGGCTGGAGGGATTACCCAGCACATCGGTGCCTATGACGTGGAACTGAAGGGTCGCAAGATTACCTTCCTCGACACTCCCGGCCACGAGGCGTTCACCGCCATGCGGGCTCGTGGTGCCAAGGTTACCGATATCGTTATCCTTGTCGTTGCTGCCGATGACGGCGTCATGCCCCAGACCCGCGAGGCAATCAACCACTCGAAGGCTGCGGGCGTACCGATCATTGTCGCCATCAACAAGATCGACAAGCCGGAGGCGAAGCCTGATCGGGTCAAGCAGGAGTTGACCGAGTTCGGTCTCGTTCCCGAGGATTGGGGTGGACAGACGATTTTTGTCGAGGTCTCCGCCAAGAAACGGATCAACCTGGAGGAACTTCTAGAAATGGTTCTGCTCCAGGCCGACGTCATGGAGCTCAAGGCTAACCCTGAAAAGGCCGCCCGTGGCACCATCGTCGAGGCCAAGCTTGACCGCGGCCGCGGCCCCGTTGCCACCGTTCTCGTGCAGGAAGGAACCCTCAAGGTTGGGGATTATTTCGTTGCCGGTCTCCACTACGGGCGTGTACGGGCCATGCAGAACGATCGGGCTGAAAAGGTCGCCACGGCCGGTCCCGCCATGCCGGTGGAAGTTATCGGCTTTACCGGCGTTCCCGATGCCGGTGATACCTTCGTGTCGCTGAGCGATGAGAAGCAGGCCAAGGAAATCGCCACGTACCGCCAGCAGAAGGTGCGCGAAACGGAACTTGCCCGTTCGAGCAAACTCTCCCTGGAGCAGCTCTACGAGAAAATTCAGAAGGGCGAGGTCAAGGAGCTCAACACCATCGTCAAAGGCGACGTGCAGGGGTCTGTGGAAGCGGTCACCGAGTCTCTCAAAAAGCTTTCGACCGACGCGGTAAGGCTCAATGTCATTCACTCTTCCGTTGGCGCTATCACCGAGACCGACGTTAACCTCGCTTCGGCATCCAATGCCATCATCCTCGGCTTCAATGTGCGTCCCGAGGTCAAGGCCCACGCCTTGGCCGAGAAAGAGGGCGTCGACGTTCGACTCTACAACATCATCTACGATGCGGTCGAAGACATCAAGAAGGCGATGGAGGGACTCCTCGAACCGACATTGCGGGAGAAGGGGCTTGGTCGGGCGGAAATCCGCGAGGTCTTTTCGGTCCCGAAAGTGGGAAACGTGGGCGGTTGCTATGTCCTCGACGGCAAGATGCTCAGGAACGCGCGCGTGCGACTCCTGCGCGACAACGTTGTCATTTACGAAGGGAAGATGTCTTCGCTTCGCCGTTTCAAGGACGACGTCAAAGAGGTGGCTTCCGGTTACGAGTGCGGTATCGGTCTGGAAAACTACAACGACATTAAAGTCGGCGACGTGATCGAGGCGTTCGAAATCGAGAAGGTTGCCGCTACACTGTAAGAACAGGCAAAGGTGGAGGTAGAGACACCGAATAATCGTCCCTACTTCTGCCTTTAGCTTTACCTGGAATTCTCAATGTACAAACGTTCAGAAAAAGTCTCCGAAGCCGTTCACGAGTTGATTTCCGAATTACTCGTAAAGGGGTTGAAGGATCCGCGCATCGGTTTTGTCACCATAACGGGGGTCAAGGTGAGCGACGATCTCCACCTGGCCACCGTCTATTTCACCGTGATCGGAACCGACGAAGAGAAGAAGGCGACAGAAGCCGGGCTAAACAGCGCCCGTGGGTATATCCGCAAGGAAATGGGAAAGAGTTTCCGCATGCGGTATGTTCCCGATATCATGTTCAAGTACGACGTGGCCGTGGAGTACGGCAGCCGGATCGAAGGGATTCTCCGCGAGATCGGTACAACGGAAAATGAGGATGATACCTGATATCGTCGCGGCCATAGCCGCTCACCACTCCTTTCTCATTACCACTCACGAGAGCCCTGATGGTGATGCTATTGGCTCGACGCTCGCTCTCGCCAATTATCTTACGCGGCTCGGTAAGGACGTCACCGCCTATTGCTGTGACCCGGTACCCGAGATTTACGCGTTTCTCCCCCTTGCCGACACGGTCGTTCATTCCCTTCCACAGCGGCGCTACGACATCTGCTTCGTTCTCGACGTTGGCGAATTCCGTCGCGCCGGCAAGGAAATAGCCACGTTCGATGGCATTGGCTCCTTCATTAACATCGACCACCATCTCCATTGCGAGAACTTTGGGGCAATCAATCTGATCGATGCGGATGCCGCCGCGACGGGAATACTCATCCATCGCATAATCGCGGCGGCTGGCCATGAGATCGATTACGCCACGGCACTTTGTATCTACACAGCCATAATCACCGACACCGGCAGCTTCCGCTATTCCAACGCAAACCCCGAGGCGTTTTCCGTCGCCGGTGAGATGGTGGCGCGGGGAGTGAATGCTTGGAGCGTTGCCGAAAATCTCTACGAAAGCCAGCCGCGGGAGCGCATGGAGCTTCTGACCCTTGCCCTGGCCACGCTCAAGATATCGCAACGCGGCAATTATGCCTCGCTGGCCGTCACACTCGACATGTACGAGCGCACAGGAGCTAACGCAGAATTGACCGATGGCTTCGTCAACTATCCCCGTTCCATCCGCGGGGTGGAAGTCGCGATATTTTTCCGGGAGATACGGGACGGCCTGTTCAAAGTCGGTTTCCGGTCGAAGGGGAAAGTGAATGTCTCCTCCCTGGCCGAGGGGTTCGGCGGTGGCGGGCACCACAACGCCGCCGGTTGCACCGTCGCCGGCACGCTTGATGAAGTCCGCGCTGCAGTTTTTGCCCACCTGGAAGAAGTCCTCCCCTGATGAATGGTTTTCTTGTTGTTGATAAACCGGTCGGGGCCACTTCCCACGACATTGTCGCCCTCGTACGCAAGCGTTTCGGCGTAAAGAAAGTGGGCCACACGGGCACTCTTGACCCTTTCGCCACCGGAGTGCTTCCCATAGCCATCGGCGAAGGGACCAAGGCAATTCCTTTCCTCGACGAAGGGGTCAAGGAGTACCGGGCTGTTATGAGGCTCGGTTTGGTGACCGACACCGGTGATTGCACCGGTACAGTTATCCGGACGCGCGCGTGGGAGCACCTTGACCGGAGCGCCATAGAGAAGGTTTTGCCCTGTTTTACCGGTAGCATCAGCCAGGTCCCGCCCATGTATTCCGCTCTGAAACGAAATGGCGTCCCCCTGTACAAGCTCGCCCGGCGGGGGGAAACAGTGGAGCGGGAGCCGCGATCGGTGACGATCCATGCCCTCACGATCGAAGATGTGGCGTTTCCTGACGTGACTCTCCTCGTCAGCTGTTCGCGCGGAACCTATGTACGCACCCTGGCCGAAGACCTGGGAGAGAAGCTTGGTTGCGGTGCCCATCTTGTCCAATTGCGGCGGTTGCGAAGCGGCCCGTTTACCATTGACAAAGCTGTTACGGTCGAGGAGCTTGCTTTGCTGTCGGCCGGGCAGGGATTGACCGATACTCTCATCTCACCCTATGCGGCATTGTCCCATCTCAGGGACCTGCGACTCACCGGGCAAGGAGTCGCACGGCTGGCATTTGGAGCGGTTCCCGACGAGTGTGATTGGATCGGTGACTCGCTCGACCTTCAGCCGGGAGAAGCGGTAAGACTCTCTTTCGAGGGGAAGCTAGCGGCCGTTGCCGAAAGGCGCAGCGGACCCTGTGCCGGGGGCGGGAAGGAAAGCCTGCGGCTTCTCAGGGTTTTCAACTAGCTTTCTCCTTTACATGACGGGGGCTTTGTGGTACAAAACTCAATGCGCTACCGGACGCAGTTCTTGACAACATATAAAGCTTGATTACATTCGAACGAGAAAGGAGGTGCGAAACCAATGCTGGTAACCGGAAAGAAGCAGGAAATCATCAATACGTTCAAACTGCATGAGGGTGACACTGGTTCTCCCGAAGTGCAGATTGCTATCTTGACTGAACGGATTACTTACCTGACGGAACACTTCAAAGTTCACAAGAAGGACCACCACAGCCGTCGGGGGCTGTTGAAGATCGTCGGCCAGAGAAGAAGGCTGCTCGACTATCTGAAGAAGAAAGATGTGGAGCGATACAGAGTTATCATTGAGAAACTTGGCATAAGAAGGTAAGAAAAGGCAGTATACCTCGCCAATACAGCCTGGGGTATATTGCCTTTTTTATTTCTCGTGTAATGGGCTTTTCAGCCCATTTGTTTTGTTGGGGGCGTGGATAGAGAAGCTGAACATTTCCAGTCAGCTCCTGTATCGACGGCCCCAACACCAAATAACCGAAAGGTGAGGAGACCGTACAAACTATGGAACAGACAGTAGAAATACCCTTTGCGGGCAGAACCATCAAGATTGCCACAGGAAAGATGGCCAAGCAGGCGAGCGGCGCCGTCGTAGTGAGCTGCGGCGATACCATGGTGCTCGTCACTGCCGTAGCCACCAAGACCGCGAAAGAAGGCCAGGATTTTTTTCCTCTCACCGTTAACTATCAGGAAAAGGCCTATGCCGGCGGGAAGATCCCTGGTGGTTTCTTTAAGCGGGAAGCCCGTCCTTCAGACAACGAAACCCTGACCTGTCGTCTCATCGACCGGCCGATTCGTCCTCTTTTCCCGGAGAACTTCCTCAACGATACGCAGATCATGGCAACAGTGATCTCTGCCGATAAGGATAACGACCCGGGCATCCTCTCCATGATCGGCGCTTCGGCTGCCCTCGAAGTGTCCGATATTCCCTTCTTCGGCCCCATCGCCGGCGTTAAGGTTGGCCGCGTTGATGGTCGTTTGATCGCCAACCCGACCGCAGAGGAGTTGGAGAAGAGCGACGTTGAGATCGTTGTTGCTGCCAGTAAGGAAGCGGTCATCATGGTGGAGGGCGGGGCAGCCATCGTCTCCGAAGACGACATGCTCGAGGCGGTTTTCTTTGGTTTCGAGGTGGTGCAGCCCATCATTGCCGCCCAGGAAGAGTTGCGCAAGAAGGCCGGCGTCGCCAAACGCGAGATCGCCCCGCCGGTCGTGGACGAAGCGCTCCTTGCCCGGGTGAAGGAACTGGCCTATGCCAGCATGAAAGAAGCCGTCCGGATCAAGTCCAAGGTGGAGCGGCACAACCGGATCGATGCCATCAAGGACGAGGTGCTGACAGCCCTCGCCGAGGAGTATGAGGGACGCAGTAAGGAGATTGGCGGTTTTCTCGGCGATTTCGAGTACGAACTGGTGCGCGAGCACATCCTCAAGGATGGCGAGCGGATCGACGGCCGCGACATGAAGACTATCCGCCCCATCAGCACCGAAGCGGGGCTTCTCCCGCGGGCTCATGGGTCCGCCCTCTTTACCCGGGGAGAGACCCAGGCCCTCGTGGCCGCCACCCTCGGCACCTCTGTCGACGAGCAGCGCATCGACTCTCTTTACGGTGAGAGCCGCAAGCGTTTTCTCCTTCACTACAATTTCCCGCCGTTCTCGGTGGGCGAAACGAGCTTCCGCCTGGCTCCGGGCCGGCGCGAAATAGGTCATGGTGCCCTTGCCGAGCGTGCTCTGGAGCGGGTACTGCCGAAGCACGACGACTTTCCCTACACCGTCAGGGTCGTCTCGGATACCCTGGAAAGCAATGGCTCCTCCTCTATGGCCACCGTCTGTGGCGGCTCCATGTCCCTCATGGACGCTGGCGTCCCCATCAAGGCTCCGGTGGCGGGTATCGCCATGGGCCTCATCAAGGAAGGCGGCGACGTGGCGATTCTCTCCGACATCCTCGGTGACGAAGACCACTTGGGGGATATGGACT
>DATDMX010000109.1:0-4285 GCA_036518575.1 Geobacteraceae bacterium
GACCCCAATCATTACGGCTATGACAAGGGCATTCTCAAGGCAGTCGGCTTTGAGCTCATGTGGCTGAAAAACAAGCGTGACTACTACCAGATGATCTACGAAGAAGACATGCACCGCATCACGATGCTCGAAGGGCGCTACAAGCGGCTCATCGAAGAAGCTGGGGGAAAATACGAATGACAGGTAAAACTGCCCTCGTTACCGGGGCTTCTCGTGGCATCGGCCGAGCAATCGCCGCGCTCCTGCAGGAGCGCGGCGCCCGGGTTCTCGCTCCTGAACGCGCTGAGGTGGACCTCTCCGACAGTAGTTCGATTGATCGTTATATCGCCAGTATCGACACCGATGTGGATATCCTCGTCAACAATGCCGGGATCAACATTCTTGGCGGCACGGCCGAGATTGCCGACAGCGACCTCGACGCGACGGTCCAGATCAATCTCGCCGCGCCTCTGCGCCTCATCCGTGCCCTTGCGCCGGGCATGGCCGAGCGCGGTTTTGGCCGGATCGTGAATATCAGCTCCATCTGGAGCACCGTTTCCAAACCCCGCCGGGTCGCCTATTCCGCGACCAAGGCCGGGATCAATGGTTTGACCCGCGCCGTGGCTGTGGAATATGCCGGGCGAAACGTCCTTGTGAACGCCGTGGCTCCCGGCTTCGTGAACACCGAGCTTACGCGCCAGAACAACTCCCCTGAGGAGATTGAACGAATCGCTGCTGGCATTCCCTGCGGGCGGCTCGCCGAACCTGGGGAAATCGCGGAGTTCGTGGTGTTTCTCTGCTCGACGAAAAACAGCTATGTCACCGGGCAGACTATCTTTGTCGATGGAGGTTTTACGTGTCTGTAGATGAGATGCGACTGAAATCCAATATTCGCGACTATTTTGTCCGTTTTGTCCCGTCACCGGCATTTGTGACCGAGCTCATGGGGCTTCCCAATCCTCTTTTCATCGTCGACGAGAATGTATGGGCGAGTCATGGAGAAGGGTGCCTTGCCCCCCTCAAAAATGCCGACACGATCATTCTTCCCATTGCCGAAGAGCGTAAGAGTCTTGCCACTGTTGGTGAGCTCTACGAGCAGATCATGGCCCGTTCCCCGAAGAAGAACCTTAACCTCATCAGCATCGGAGGGGGGATCACGCAGGACGTGAGCGGGTTCGTGGCATCGACGCTCTACCGGGGCGTGGCCTGGACGTACGTTCCTACGACCCTTCTCGCCCAGACCGACAGTTGCATCGGGGCGAAGACCTCCCTCAATTTCCTGCGCTACAAGAACCTCATCGGCACCTTTTACCCGCCTGTCGCTATCTACGTCCATGCGCCGTTTCTGGTAACCCAGAAAGATGTGGATTACTTCAGCGGTCTGGGTGAGCTTGTGAAATTGCACCTCATGGGTGGGGTGGAGGATGCCCGGCAACTGGAGCTTGCCTTGCCGCTTCTCGTCTCGCGCGACGCCGTGGCGCTTCTGCCCGCGGTTCGCAGAGCCCTCACCATCAAGAAGGGGTATATCGAGGAGGACGAGTTCGATACGGGACGGCGCAACATGCTGAACTACGGCCACTGCTTTGGCCATGCCCTGGAGACCGCCACCGATTTTGCCGTACCCCACGGCCAGGCTGTAGTGATCGGTATGATTCTCGCGAATATGGTTGCAGCCCGCAGGGGTCTACTCGCTCCGGCCACGGAGCGGCATCTCGCTCGAAATGTCCTGCGGCCGATCATTCGGGTCGACGTGAATGCCTTGCAGATTGACCCGGAGAAGATAATAACTGCCATGGGACAGGATAAGAAGCGGACAGGTGCCGGGCTCCCCCTTGTCATGCTTGTTGACGGCCAAGGGATGATCAAGGCGGATGATCTCACGCCTGCGGAGGTACGTCAGGCGCTGGACGATTTCTGGGGGAGCACCACACGCTAGCCGATGGACAGCCGTCTGCCAAAGTTTCTCCTCGTCGGTGTTCTGAACACCGTCTTCGGGTATTCCCTCTTCGCCTTCTTCATTTTTGTGGGGCTTCACTACTCCCTGGCGGTCCTTCTGTCGACTGTTCTCGGCATTCTGTTCAATTTCAAGACGATCGGCCGGCTCGTATTCCGTAGCCACAACAACCGCCTGATCTTCAGATTCGTCGCTACCTACGGTTTGACGTATCTTCTGAATGTCGTCTTCCTCAGGATTCTTGATGGTTTGAGGGTTAACATGTACATTGCCGGGATGCTCCTCCTCATTCCGCTTGCCCTCATATCGTTTGTTCTGCAGAAAAAATACGTGTTCACGGAGAAGGCCGGCTGATGCCACTGATAAGTGTCGTTACCCCATGCTACAACGAAGAAGACAACGTCGCGGAACTGCATCGCGTGATCAGGGATATCTTCGCCTCTCTTCCCGGTTATGATTACGAGCATATCTACATCGATAACGCCTCACGGGACAAGACCGTGGAGACTCTGCGGGAGATCGCCCGGCATGACAAGAAGGTGAAGGTGATTGTCAACAGCAGGAACTTCGGCCATGTACGATCACCCGTCTACGGTCTTCTCCAGGCCCGGGGGGATGCGGCAATTCTTATGGCTTCGGATTTCCAGGACCCTCCGGAACTCATTCGGGACTTCATCGCTAGGTGGGAGGAGGGGTACAAGATTGTTCTGGGAGTGAAGACCCAGACGAAAGAAACGCTGGCGATGCTCCTCATTCGCAAGATGTACTACGAGTTCATCGGACGACTCTCCGAGATAGAGTTGACAAAGAACAACACCGGCTTCGGGCTCTATGATCGGCAGATTCTCGATATTGTTCGGGAGATCAACGACCCCTATCCCTATTTCCGGGGACTTGTCTCCGACATAGGGTTCGAAAGCGCCAAAGTCGAATTCATCAAGCCTGCTCGCAAGAGAGGGATCACCAAGAACAATTTCTACACCCTCTATGACCTTGCGATGCTCGGCATTACCAACCATTCCAAAGTCCCCCTGCGGTTGGCCACAATGCTCGGATTTTTCATGTCGGCGCTGAGCCTTCTCATCGCGTTCGGCTATTTCGTGGCCAAGCTCATATTCTGGGATACCTTTACCCTGGGGACCGCCCCCCTCATCATCGGCCTCTTTCTTTTTTCCTCGGTTCAGCTCTTCTTCATAGGCATCATCGGCGAGTACATCGGTTCCATTCACACTCAGGTGCTGAAGCGTCCCCTCGTCATCGAGAGAGAGCGGATCAATTTCTGAATTCACCTCCCCATTATCGCTTGAGGAGCCGTCATCGCTCTCAGCCCGGGACCGGGGGGGACGCATGCGCAGGAGTATGATGTGTCAGCTGGACTAACAATTATCGGCGCCGGTCTGGCTGGTTGCGAGGCCGCCTGGCAGGCTGCCGGCCGCGGTGTCCGCGTTATCCTTCATGAAATGAAGCCGCAGAAGTTTTCTCCCGCCCACCACTCGGCGGACTTAGCGGAACTCGTCTGCTCCAATTCCCTGCGCGGGGCCTCGCTTGAGAATGCCGTGGGGCTCCTCAAGGAAGAGCTGCGGCGGGCCGGCTCACTCTTCATGATGGCTGCCGACGCCACTCGTGTCCCGGCAGGCGGAGCACTTGCCGTGGACCGGGAACTTTTCTCTCGTTTTATCACGGAGAAGATTGCGGCTCATCCGCTCATCGAGCTGGTACGGGGCGAGGTTGATGCCGTCCCTTCCGACGGAGTGACGGTCGTCGCTTCCGGGCCGCTCACGAGTGACCGGCTCGCCGCTGCCATCTCGGCCCTTACGGGGGAGTACCTCTATTTCTACGACGCCATTGCTCCCATCGTCGCCGCCGACTCGCTCGACCGCAGCCGCGTTTTTGCCGCTTCCCGCTATGGCAAGGGGGACGGTGATGATTACCTGAACTGTCCCTTCGACGCTGACCAGTACGAGGCATTCGTTGCCGCGCTCCTGGCTGCCGAAAAGGTTCCTCCCCGACCATTTGAAAAGATGGTACACTTCGAGGGTTGCATGCCGATCGAAGAACTCGCCACTCGCGGCAAGGAGACGCTGCGGTTCGGTCCCATGAAGCCGGTTGGTCTCCTGGATCCCCGCACCGGCGTGGAGCCCCATGCGGTGGTGCAGCTTCGGCTGGAGAACCGGGAGGCGACGATGTACAACCTGGTGGGCTTCCAGACAAAGCTCACCTATCCGGAGCAGCAGCGGGTCTTGCGCATGATTCCGGGGTTGGAGCAGGCCGAGTTCGTGCGCCTTGGCTCCATGCATCGCAATACCTTCATCAACGCACCGGCGCTTCTCGAGCCGACCTTCAGCCTGAAAA
>DATDMX010000110.1:0-4585 GCA_036518575.1 Geobacteraceae bacterium
CGCATCATGGAAATCCGCCAGGAAAAAAACGTGATGACGATCGCCACCACCGATGACAAGCTCGCCCAGAAGCTGGGGCATGAGATATACAAAGCGCACAAGGGAGAACTGAACTTCCAGTGGGCACACGACCAGGAGATGGTCCGGGTCACCTGGAGCCGGTGACGGGATGGGCGGAAGAAATTCCGCCCTTTGTTTTTCAATAGCCTGTTATTCTCTGCCGCAGCGCCGCCGGAAAGGACAGTGCCCCCCGTCACACCCGGATCGCAGTGAGAAATCCCCTTCGCCACGTCTCTCCCTGACCGCATCCATCAGCGCGACCACCTCGGCCTCGAACTGCACGGGGTCGCAGTATACTTCCTCGCTTTCCCCGCCTTTAAGAAACAAAAGATGCCCCTGCACTTCCCTCTCGGGCCAGGCTCTGGTCAGGGCAAGCATGTAGGTCTGCAGCTGGAACCGGTACCCGGCCAGATCCGCCCCCTCTCGGGAGAGATACTTGTAGTCGTAGACGGTAACCCGTTTTTCGTCGACGGCAACAAGGTCCATCGCCCCCTTGAGGTAGTACGCAGCTCGTCCCGTAAGCCTTAAGAGAAACGGATATTCCCGGAAAAGCTGCCGGTGGGCCAGCTCCCTGCCAAGGGGTGAGGTGACGAACGCCATGACCGCGCCACTCACCTCGGCGATGTCGTCCTCGCCGGCACTCGCTGCCGCAGTGCGGGCAAGGCGGCCACACAGGGAGCTCTGTTCGCCGGGAGTGGCGCTGAAATCGAGTCGTTCGAGCAATGCGTGGGCAAGGGTTCCCTTCTCCAGGGAGCTCATCCCCTGACGCCCCTTGCCTGGGCGGCGCGGATGGCCGAGGAGGTCGGCAAAGAGCCCTTCGTCAAGCCCGAGGACCCCTTTGTAGAAATACTTGCGCGGACAGTGGCGGAAATCCTCCAGGGCAGTGGGGGAAAAGACCATCGCCGCCGGAAGCGGCGCAGCATAAAGGATTGCCTGGCTGACGGCGACGGCAACCTCGTCGGCAGAGAGCGGCGAAGGGGATGGTCTTTCCGGGAGAGTCACCTTATCCCCCCCGTCGGAGAGAACGGGCGTAACGCGCAGCAGAGAGCCGTCCGCACTGTCGCGAAACGCCTCGATCCAGCAGCGCCACTCTCCCTTCCCCTCACCCGAGAGAATGAGGTAGTCGCGGGCCCGGGTCAGGGCCACGTAGAAAAGACGCTTCAGCTCCGCCGCTTCCTTCTCCCGGCGCAGTGCCGTAATCTCGGCAACGGCAAGAGTCGCCCCCCAGGTGCCGTCGGGAAGGGGGAGCTTCACCCCGAGCCCGAGGCGTTCGTCGTAGTGAACCGCGGCGTTATCCACCGGCAGACCGGCGCCCAGCTCGGGCAGGATGACGATGGGAAACTCCAGGCCCTTGCTCTGGTGAACGGTCATGAGCCGCACGACATTGCCCCCTTCGGCGGCGATGACCGCCTCGGCCTCGGTGGGTTCCGACGTGGTAAGTTCGGTGAGGAAGGCGATGAAGCGACGCAGCGCTCCCTCCGCGGGCGCGGAAAAGGAACGGGAAAGCTCCACGAGCTTGCGCAGGTTGGCAACTTTCTGCCCCCCCTGAAAGGTCGTGAGGAGCACGGAAGCCACGTCCGTATCCGTGAGGATTTCTTCGAGCAGTTCGGCGAGGGTGAGACGGTCACGCAGGGGCCGAAGACGACCAAGGAGGCCGGCGAGGGAGGCAAGCCTCGCCCGGTCGCCGGGATCGATCATTTCCCAGACGGACACATCCTCATCGCGCCGCCAGCGCTGCTGGACAAGCCGCTCCCAGCTTCGAAGCCCCGCATCGGCCTGGGCCAACAGGTAAAGCGTCTCGTCGGAGACGCCACACAGGGGAGAGCGGAGAAGGGCGGCAAGGGATACGAGATCGCCGCCGAACTCCAGGTAGCGGAGAAAGCTGCAGATGTCGAGGATTTCCTGACAGCGGAAAAATCCCCGCCCCTTCACCACGTAGTACGGGATACCTCGTTCGCGCAGGGCGCGCTCGAAAACCTTCAGGTTACTGAAACGGCGAAAGAGTAGGGCAATATCGCCATAGCGGGGCTGGCGGGGACGATAGCCGGGCGCCGCGTCCCCCTCCCCGGAAGCTTCCCGCTCGAAGACGCGGACATCGTCCGTACCACAAACCATCCGGGCGATCTTCGCGGCGATGGCGGCAGCCTCCCGGGCACGCAACGCTTCGCTTCCCCCCTCGTCACCCAGGGTGAGAAGCTCCACGCACGGGGTTTCGTCCCAGTCCTCTCGCTGCGGCTGGAGATGGTCCCCTTCCCCATACTCCACCTCGAAGGGAGATCCGCCGCTGGCCATAATGCGGCTGAAAAGGCGGTTCACGAAGGTGATGATCCCTTCGCGCGAGCGAAATGACTCCTGGAAAAAGAGATTTTTGCCGCCGGAAGCTGCCGTTTCGGCCTGCGCGGCAGTGAAGACCGTGACGTCGGCGCCGCGGAAAAGGTAAATCGACTGCTTCGGGTCGCCGACGATGAAGAGGCGCTGATCAGGGCCGCAGATGAGATCCACGAGCGCCTTCTGCAGCGGGTTGGTGTCCTGGAACTCATCCACCATGACGACGGCGAAGCGCCGACGGAGCTCGGCACACAACGCCGCGTCCCGCGCGAGGAGATCTCGGCACTTGACGAGGAGGTCGTCGAAGTCGAGGGCACCGCACCGCTCCTTGCGCTGCCGGTATGCTTCCCCCACCCTTCCGGCGAGGCTCCGGATTGCGGTAACGAGAGGAGCACTCTGCACCTGGCAGCAGGCGAGCCGCAGCCCGGCAAGGCAGTCACTGAGCCCATCCTTGACCGCCTTTTCCCGCCCCCAGTTGCCAGCGAGGCACTCTTCCATCGCTGCGAGGAACGCCAGGCTCCCGGGGTCGTCGATGACAAGAGGCCTTTCATGACACAAGACGGGCAACGGGCGCAACCTCGCATGGAACGCAAGCTCCTTCCCGCCGAGAATCCTCCCCACCTCGCCCAGAAGGTTCCCCAGTTGTGCCACGTTCACGCGGAACAAGCGGTGTGCCTCCGCCAGCCACGCCTCCTCCTGGCGGAGTTCGCCATCCCCGGCAACATCCGCTGCCCACCGCCGGCAGAGCATGAGGAGGTACTCCCTGAGCCCCTTGCCACGCCCCACCCCGGCAAGGGGAAAATGACGCAGGAGGAGCTGCATCTCGGGCGAACGCTCGGCAATCTCGGCACCGAGGAGTTCGTCGAGCGCCGACCGAAGCTCTGCCGAGGAAGCGGCCTCGTCGAAAAGGGTAAACGAGGGATCGACACCGGCCTCGGCCGGATTTTCCCTCAGAAGCCTGGAACAGAAGGAGTGAAAGGTTGCGATGGGTGCAACACTCAGTGCTCGGCCGGCCTTCTTCCAGTCGACGCTCCGATCTCCTTCCCGCAGCCGACGCCCGATCTCCCGGCGAACACGCTCCTTCATCTCCACCGCCGCCTTGTCGGTGAAGGTTATGGCGACAATTTCCTCCACAGCGAGGGGGCCGCCGACGGACGTCTCTCCCGCCAGAAGACGCAGATAGAGCTCAACCAGGGCAGCCGTCTTGCCGGAACCGGCACCGGCCGAGACGACGATGTTGCTTTCGAAGCGAAAAACCTCTTCCTTTACCGGTGACCAACGCATCCATGAACTCCGGGGCGAGAGTGGGTAGCGAGATACCATAACAGGCATTCACGCCAATTACAAGGAACGCGGGCTTCCCCCTCCCCCACGCCGACAAAGAAACATAGCCAGAAGTTTGTGGACAAAGATTAACAATGCTGCTACCGTAACACGCTGTTTGAAACGGCGTCAAGCGACCACGGGCCGGCAGCCCCCCCTGGCGCGGCTGCCGGTCTTAACCGAAGTATGGCGATATGGTCGGGATCACCTGCTGAGATACAACGTACCGACCTGTCCGAAGAGGATCTGAACCATGCGGTGGTGGAACCCCGTTGCAATCGTCAGGGAAAGTTTCCGCGCCAAGATTTTCGCCCTGCTCTTCCTCGTGATCACCGTCCTCTCCTCCTCGTTCACCGCTTCCTACGTCCTGCACGAAAAGAAAGCCCTCACGGAAAAGCTCCTCACCGAGGGAAACCTGCTCGCGAATCTTCTGGCGTACAATGCCAGGCTGCCGCTTTTTGCCGAGAACATCCCCATGCTTTCCGATGTCGTGGACGGGCTCATGGAGCGGGAACAGGTGCTGGCCGTCTCCGTTTATGACGAGCAGGGAAGACTGCTGGCGGAAAAACTGAAACCGGAGAAGGGAGGCCGGACCGGGGGCACCATCGCTCCTCCCGGCGAGCGTGCCATTACCTCCACCCGCCACGTACAACGCGAGGAGAGCATCGAGTTCTTCGCTCCCGTGGTGACCGGCATGGGCACCGAGACGAGTGGGTATCTGCTGTTTGAAGAAAACCCGCGACACAACATCTCCCGTACCATCGGTCTTGTGAGGGTCGTGATCGACCGGACGGAGGTAAATCGCCGTGTGAACACCCTCCTCATGGTGTCTCTCCTCACCACCGGGCTCCTCCTGGTACTCGGCTCGGGAGCT
>DATDMX010000111.1:0-7436 GCA_036518575.1 Geobacteraceae bacterium
AGGGATTTCGGGCTGTTTTCCTCCCTCCACGAGGCGGGGGACGGCTTGCAGGGGTTCAAGGCCCTCCTTGCCAACCCGGTCGATCTCATCATCTGCGACCTTGAGATGCCCACCATGGACGGCTTCAAGTTCCTCGCCCTCGTGCAGACGCGGGAGGAACTGCGCGACATTCCGGTGATCATGCTCACCGGCCGTGGCGACCGCGAGCTGAAGATCAAGGGGCTTGAGCAGGGAGCGAGCGACTACGTCACCAAGCCCTTCGATACCGGCGAGCTCGTGGCACGCGTCAAGGTGCAGCTTAAGATCAAGTCGCTCCAGGACGAGCTGAAGCAGTCGAACCAGCTCCTGCGGGAGATGTCCATAACCGATCACCTGACGAGACTCTACAACCGCCGCCACCTCATGGAGGTACTGGACAGGGAGGCGCAGCGGGCACGGCGCAAGATGAGCCCCCTGGCCATCATCATCATGGACATTGACCATTTCAAGATGGTGAACGACGTCTACGGCCACCAGAACGGTGACGAGGTGCTGACGGCTGTGGCCGGACTCATCAGGAACGAGCTGCGCGACTACGACATTCCCGCCCGCTATGGTGGCGAGGAATTCATCGTCGTTCTTCCGGAGACCTCCCTCCAGGAGGCCTTTGCCGTGGCAGAGCGGATCAGGGGGGACATGGCCGCCCTCACGTTCGGCGAGGCGCTCAAGGAACTCCGAATTACGGCGAGCTTCGGAGTGTCCGCCCTGCCGGCAAAAAATGTGAACTCGGTGGAGAGCCTCATCCGGGAGGCGGACAAGGCCCTCTACCGCGCCAAGCAGGGAGGGCGAAACCGCACAGAGGCCATGGCCCAAGAATCGCAACGATGATCACCGTCGACAAGATCGAGCGCTTTCCCTCTGCGCCCGGCGTTTATATCATGAAGGGCGAGGACGGTGTCGTCCTCTACGTGGGGAAGGCGCGCGAGCTCAAGAAACGGGTCCGCTCCTACTTCAGCGCCTCCCGGGACTCGCGCTGGCAGATTCGCTTTCTCATGGAGCGGGTGGCAGATATCGAGTTCATCGTCACCGACACGGAAAAAGAAGCCCTCATCCTCGAAAACACCCTCATCAAGAAGTACCGCCCCCGTTACAACTTCAACCTGCGCGATGACAAGACCTACTTTTCGCTGCGCATGGACATGCGAGAAGAGTTCCCCCGCCTCACCATCATCCGCAAGGTCGTCCGGGACGGCGCCCGCTACTTCGGCCCCTACTCCTCGGCCTCGGCGGCGAGGGAGGTGCTGAAGGAGCTCGCCAAGCTTTTTCCTTTGCGTCACTACCCGTTGGAAACCTGCCGCAGGCGCAAGCGCCCCTGCCTCTTCTACCAGCTACGCCAGTGCTCCGCCCCGTGCCATGGTCTGATTTCGCGGGAGGACTACGCCGCCCTCGCCGAGGGAGCGGCCCTCTTTCTCGAGGGGAAGAGCCGCGAGCTCGTGAAGATCTACCGGCAGCGGATGGCCGAGGCCGCAGCAGCCGAGCGCTACGAGGAGGCGGGGAGGTTTCGCGACCTCCTGCGCGCCATCGAGCAGACGGTGGAAAAGCAGAAGGTGGTCACCGGGGGCGGGGACCGGGACATCCTCGGTTTCGAGCGCCGCGGAGAGCATCTGGAACTAGCGCTTCTCTTCATGCGCGGGGGGACCGTCATTGGCAGCCGCACCTACTCCCTTACCTGGGAGCTGGACGATGCGGAGGGGGTGGCGTCGTTTCTCCACGAATACTATGGCCGTGATGTCTACGTGCCGGAAGAGCTCCTTCTTCCCATCACCCTTGATGAGGCCGGGGCGTTCGCCGAGCTCCTGGCCGAGAAGCGCGGCAGCCGCGTGGCCATCTCCTGCCCGCACCGCGGCACGAAGAAAGAGCTCGTCGAGCTTGCCATGAAGAATGCCGCCACGAGCGCCGTGGAGAAGAGCTCGACGGCCTTCGGCGCGGAGGCGACCCTCCGGGAGCTGCAGCAGCGACTTCATCTCCAACACCTTCCCCGGCGCATCGAGTGTTACGACATCTCCAACATCCAGGGACAGTTCGCCGTCGGGAGCCGGGTCGTGTTCCGCGACGCTCTCCCGGCCAAGGACCTCTACCGCCGCTACCGGATCCGGACCGTGGGGCAGGCCGACGATTTCGCCATGATGCACGAGGTCCTCTCTCGGCGTTTCCGCCCCGGCGAGGAGGACGACCGTCCCGACCTCATCGTGGTGGATGGTGGTATCGGCCAGCTGAACATCCTCTGTCGCGTCCTTGAGGAATTGAACGTGGAAGGGGTGGCGGCCGCGTCCCTCGCCAAGAGTCGGGTGAGAAAGGGGATGATGGAGACCGAGGTCAGGAGGACCGACGAGCGGGTCTTCCTCCCGGGGCGCAAGAACCCGGTGGTCCTGCGGCAGAACTCTCCGCCGCTCCTTCTTCTTGCCCGCATACGCGACGAAGCCCACCGCTTTGCCATCACCTACCACAAGAAATTGCGCGGCAAGTCAGCCCTCGCCTCGTCCCTCGACGAGGTGCCGGGAATAGGCCCCCGGAGAAAGAAGGCGCTTCTGCGCCACTTCGGAAGTCTCAAGGGGGTCGGGAAAGCATCGCGAGAGGAGTTGGTGCAGGTGGATGGCATCAGCGGGGAACTGGCCGATGCCATCTGGCGGGAGCTGCATGGGGAGGAAAACGACGGGTAGGGACCCCGGGTTCATGCCACGTTGGGTTCTGCCGTGTCGGTCCCGTGGGGAATGTAGGCCTTTCCGGCGGCAAGCGCCCTTCTTACCCTGGTGAGAAGGGTAATGTCGCGCACCGGCATGGGGATATAATCGAAGAACCCCCGCTGGAACGCCAACGCCTCCTCCTCGACGCTCGTCCTGCGGGAGACGAGAATGACGGGAATTCTCCTCGTTTCCGGCACGCTCTGAAGAGCGGTGAAGAACGAAAAACCGTCGCCTCCCGGCATCTCCTTGGAGGTGATGACGAGCCGGGGCGTATTGAGGAGCGCCATCTGGAATCCTTCGGTGGCATCCACCGATTCGAGCACGTTGTACCCTTCCGCGGCAAGCGGCGCAGCCAGGATCCCCCGATCCCCGTAGTCTGGTTCCACCACGAGAATTGAGTTCGTGCGCGATTCGAGCGCTTCGCCCAGGTAGTTCTTGGCGATTGCCCTCATGATGTCCTTGGTGGTGGCGATGACGGGCGTTATGGTGAGCCTCAGGTTCGAGGAGAGGGTGGCGATGATGTCGGTGCTCGTGGGGTCGGCCATGGCCATGGCCAGGTTGCCGTTTTTCACCTGCAGGGGGAACAGGCGGTTTTCGAAGGCCGTCTCCACCGAGATGAGTTTGAGGACCTCCTGGGGAATGGTGTGGCGGGCGATGTCGGTGACGATCTTGTAGCCGAACTGGATCGCCAGCGCCTGGGCAATTTCCTCGCCGGTCAGAAGCCCCAGGTCTTCCAGCGTCTGGCCGAAACGACGGCGGGTGGCCGTGGAAATCTTGATGATCCTCTCGACGAGCACTGGGGTGAGGATCTTCTGCTGAACAAGGATTTCACCCAGTTTTTTTCGTTCCACGGCTTGCATTGATCCCCTCCAGTATGAATCGTGCTGTCCCCGTGCCGCGTGCGTGCGGCTCATCCTCTTCACGGGAAAATACGTTCAACTCCCCGTCGTGTCAAGGAAATCCGTTCGTTTTGGGGGTTTTAGTCGAGGGCGACGACGAAGGAGCCCGGATAGCCGTTACGTTCGAAGTCGCCCTTGGCCGCCTCGGCGCCTCCGAGGGAGGCGTAGGTGCCGACCCGGACCCTGAAGAAGCGGGTTCCTTTCACCGTCGCTTCCTGGATGGTGGTGCTGCCGTAGCGCTTCTTCAGCCGCGCCGACAGGCGGGAGGCGTTGTCGGCATTGGCGAAGGCTGCGACCTGGACGGTGTAGGAGCCGGCATCGTAGCTCGCCGGCGGACGGTACACGGCTTTGCCCGCCGCATCGTCGCTCCGGTAACCGAGGGCTTCGATTCTGACCGGCGCGGTGCCCGCTTCGGTGATACCGAGCTCGCGGGCTGCGGTGTAGGAAAAATCGATGATCCGTTCCTTGACGAAGGGGCCGCGGTCGTTGATGCGGACGACGACCTCCCTGCCGTTACGCTTGTTGCGGGCCTTTACATAGACGCCGAGCGGCAGGGTCTTGTGGGCGGCGGTAAGGGCGTACATGTCGTAGGTCTCGCCGTTGCTCGTGGGCTTGCCGTGGAAATCGTCGCCGTACCAGCTGGCCACGCCATCCTGGACGAAGCCCTCGTGGGAGAGGAGCGGCTCATAGCGCTCGCCGTTCACCACGTACGGTTTCTGCCACCCCTTGAGGCGCCGGCCGTCGGGGGAATCCACAACGCGCGTGCGCTGGGAGCTGCAGGCGGAAATGAGCCCGACGATGAGAAGGGCCGCCACACCCTGCACCCCGATGCTCCGGGGCACTAACGAGCCCCGCCGCCGTCCGCCTCCCGTTCTTTGCATCGCTTTCATCCGTACCCCATACATACGAAAAAGGCGGCAATTGTCATCGCCGCCTTTCGCACAAACTCGATAGCTTCCCGACCGAATTATTCCGCCAGGAGCTTCTTGATGAGCGCTTCCATAGACCTCTTGGTCTCGTCGTTGAACCCCTGGAATTTCTCGGCCACGATCCCCTTCTTGTTGATGACGAAGAGGGTCGGTACGGAGCGCAGGCCGTAGTCGGCCTGAAGGTCCTCATTGGCGAGAGCCACCGGGTAGGTGAATTTCTGCTCGGCGATGAAGTTCTTCAGTTCCCGCCCCACTTCCTCGTCCACACTCATGCCGAGAATCTGCAGCCCCTGCTTGCCGTACTTGCGGTTGAGCTCCAGGAGGTGGGGGATCGATTCCCTGCAGGGATGGCACCAGCTGGCGAAGAAGTCCATCACCAGCACGTACCCCTTGTAGTTGGCGAGCGAAATCTGCTGGCCGGAGGTGCTCACCACCTTGATGGGGGGAGCCGGCTGTCCCTTCTGGAGGACGGCCGCGGCCGGCTGTGCCAGGGCCAGCACCAGGAATGCCGCTGTGCAAAATCCGCGAATCGTCATGGAATGATCTCTGTTTCCGCCTAGAGGGCTTTCTTGATGAGGGCTTCCAGTTGCGCCTTGGGAACGGCTCCCACCACCTGATCCACAACCTTGCCGTCCTTGAAGAGGATGACCGTCGGGATGCCGCGCACGCCATACTTGCCGGGAGTGGCCGGGCTATCGTCCACGTTCACCTTCCCGACCTTGATCTTGCCCTCGTACTCCTCGGCGATGGCGTCGATCACCGGGGCAATGGCCTTGCACGGGGCACACCAGGTTGCCCAGAAGTCGACAAGGACCGGAACGCTTGACTGGAGCACGTCCTTTTCAAAATTATCATCACCGAAGGTGAGAACCTTTTCGCTGGCCATAAAAATTGCCTCCTTAGCTGTCGTGAAATGTCAGTAAATTGCTACCCAACTATAGCCGAGCCGGGGAAAAAATCAAGCACTAATTGGGCGGCCGCACGCCCTGTGCCGCAGGCGTTTCCGGCCGGCCATTCCCTGCTTGACAGGGCTGCTACCGGGGTGTATTTGTGGCGTAATCGCAAGCTTGGTCGGAGACGGAAACGGGTAGTCCCTTCATGCAGCTATTTCCCATCAATCTCAACATTAGCGGCAAAGCCGTCGTGGTCGTCGGCGGCGGCGCCGTGGCCTGCCGCAAGTGCCGGCTTCTTCTCGACGCCGGCGCCCGGGTGACGGTCATCTCCCCCCGGCTGGAGCCCGCCCTTGCCGATGCGGCAAAAGAGGGGAAGATAGCGTACCTGGCGCGGGAATACCGTGAGGGCGACCTCGCGGGTGCGTTTCTCGTCTTTGCCGCCACCGACGACGCCAGCGCTAATAGCGCCGTAGCCAGGGAGGCGGAAGCGCGGGGCATTCTCGCCAACGTCGCCGATGACCCGCAGAGCGGCGGCTTCACCCTTCCTTCGTCCCTCCGCCGAGGCGACCTCATCATAACCGTCTCCACCGCCGGCAAGAGCCCCGCCCTTGCCCGTGCCGTCCGGCGCCAGCTCGAACCCCAGTTCGGGGCCGAGTATCTCCTCACCCTCGACCTCCTGGGCAAAGTCCGTGAAAAGCTGTTGACGGGCGGGGGGGACAGCGCATACAATAACAAGATTTTAAACGAGCTTGTGGCGCAGGATTTGCCGACACTGTTTCGTACCCATGCCTTCGCCGACATCGACCACCATCTCCTGAGGCTCTTCGGTGCAGGGTTTTCCCTGGCCGATCTTGGGGTGAGAGAAAGGGATCCCCTATGAACGCCCTTCTGTACTACGTTACGCTCGGCTTGTACTTCGTGGCGACGGTAACGTACCTGACCGTCCTCGTCAAACCGAAGGACGCTCTCGGCCGTGCGGCTTTCTGGCTCATTACGGCCGGATTCGCCATGCACTGCATCTTCACCATCGACCGCTTCATCGAGGCGGGGCATACGCCCATCACCAACCTCCACGAGTCGCTCTCCTTTTTCAGCCTTGCCATTGTCGGCGTTTTCCTCGTTTTCGTGCGCAAGTACCGCGTCTCCATCCTCGGTTCCTTCGTCACTCCGGTGGCGCTCGTGATCATGCTTGTCTCCTTCGGCTTTTCCTCGGACATCGCACCGCTCAATCCGGCCCTGAAAAGCAAGTGGCTGGCGGCCCACACCATCATGGCTTTCCTGAGTTACGCGACCTTTGCCATCGCCTTCGGCGCCGCCATCATGTATCTCATCCAGGAACGATTCCTGAAAAAGAAGAAGCTCGGGTCCATGTACCAGAGGCTCCCCTCCCTCGACGTCCTCGACGACATCAACTACCGCTGCCTCACCTTCGGGTTTCCCCTCCTCACCTTTGCCATCATAAGCGGCGCCATCTGGGCGGAAACCGCCTGGGGAACCTACTGGAGCTGGGACCCGAAGGAGACCTGGTCGCTCATCACCTGGTTCGTCTACGCTGCCCTCCTCCATGGACGGCTGACCACCGGGTGGCGGGGGAGGAAAGCCGCCATCTTCTCCATTATCGGCTTCTTCGTACTCCTTTTCACCTTTCTCGGCGTGAACCTGCTGCTGCCGGGGCTGCACAGCTACAAATAAGGAAAAGGCAAACAGAGATGAACATAATTGTCGTGGGGCTTTCCCATAAAACCGCCTCTGTTGAGATACGCGAGAAGGTTGCCTTCGCGCCGACGCAGATGGAAAAACCGCTCCGGGCGCTGACCGACCTGGACGACATCACCGAGGCAGTCATCGTTTCCACCTGCAACCGAGTGGAAATCTACGCCACCACCCATGACATCGCCGGCGGCATGGCCCGCATCAAGCGCTTCCTCGCCGACTATCACCACCTCTCCCTGGAAAGCCTCGAACCCCATCTCTACGCCCATCACGGCGAAG
>DATDMX010000112.1:0-3034 GCA_036518575.1 Geobacteraceae bacterium
GCAAAACAGCTCCCACGTGGAAAATCCTATAATCGCAAGGACCACGACGACCTGTACCGCGGCGGCAACTCTCTTCATGATTCCTGTTCCTTCCATAAGACCTCATTATGTGTGTAATAGAGTGACGCACGTTTCGCCATCATGTCATGGTCGCGTCGGGACGTCAACGAAGAGCGGCGATACGTTTTCAGCCCAAGAGAGCAGCAATCTCGTGCCTGAACAGAATGCCGGCACCAATAAGCGCTCCGTACAGGAGAAGGCCAAGAAGCGAAGAAAAGGCGACCTTCATGTCCTGCCCCGAGGGGAGCGAACTGGAACAGAGCACGGAAACCGCCACGTAAAGGCAAAGTGTGTGAGGAAGGTCGTGCGGGAACCAGCCAGCCCAATGGCGATAGAGATACCAAGCGACGATATTGAGGAAAAGGGGCGCAAGGGCGGTGGGAAACGACGAAAGCGGACCGGCGTTTCGCATGGTCACCGAGCCGAGGGTCCAGAGCCTCGCCGTGCCGCCGCTTTCGAGCTGATACTCGTGGCAGCGGGGAATGATGGTGAAGCCGCAGGGTTTCCCGCCGGTCACGAGGGCTATAAGGAAATGGGAAAGCTCGTGCAGCACGGTACCCGGCAAGGAGGAGACGACCTGCCACAAAGGGGCTACCCGTCCGATTCTTCCCTGGAGAGCAGCAAGAAAAATTGTCAGGACGAGACCGGCAAAGTGCCAGGAGAGCGAATCGGCAAAGGGCATAGATGATCCGTCAACGCGTTGGGTAAAGGTTATCCGAAGCTCGAAGGCAATGCTATGTTGCCAGAGGGCCTGAACGAGTGCAACCTTTTAACTCATGGGGAGAGGTGATTCCTCCTGCCCTTTCAAGGCCATTTCTCGCTTGACCCGCGGGAGGTCATCCGCTATAATCCCGAAACTCCTGCCGGAGTGGTGAAATTGGTAGACGCACTGGACTCAAAATCCAGCGCCCGCAAGGGCATGCCGGTTCGACCCCGGCCTCCGGCACCAGGAATTTCAAGGGATTGCGAGTTCTTCGCAATCCCTTTTTTCGTCCTCACGTATATTTCCCGAATGCGACGCGATTGGTATTGAGATCGACAGATTTATGGGTATGCTTTGTGGGAAACGTCTTCGCTCCGACCTCCCCAGAAAGGATTGCCCCGCTATGAAAAGATATCTTCGTGTCTCGGCCCGGGTTGCTCGTCTGGCCATCGTTTCGCTTCTCGTTTCATCTCACGCCCTTGCCACGCTGGGCGAACCGGTCGGTTCAGTCGCACAAGACGGCAAGACCCTGTCGGCCGCGCGCCGGACCACCACTGTCCACACCGGCTACACCGTCGAACAGGTGGTGGCCGATGCCTACACCGTGAGGGAATACGTTTCACCAGCGGGCGTTGTGTTTGCCATTGCCTGGAACGGTCTCGCCCATCCCGACCTCTCCCCGCTTCTCGGCTCCTATGCGGGAGAATACAAGCAGGCCATGAGGCAAACCCCACGTGTTCAGGGACGCCGGCATTCCAGCGTAAAAACGAACCGTGTCATCGTCGAGAAATGGGGACACATGCGAAATCTGCAGGGACGGGCGTACGTTCCGGCCTTGATCCCCCCGGGGGTGGGCATCGATGAAATCAAGTAAGCTCGCACTGGCATTCCTTGTCACCATTGGCCTGCTCATGTTCGGCTGCGGCGGTGGAGGCGGGGGCGGTGGAACCCCCAAGACGCTCGTCTCAATCGCCGTGACGCCGGCTACCCCTTCCCTCCCCCTGGGAACCACTCAGCAATTCACCGCCACGGGGACCTTCTCGGACAACAGCACGCAAGACTTGACCCCCAGCGTGTCATGGGCGTCATCCAATACCGGTGTGGCAACCATCAGCGCCGCCGGCCTCGCCACGTCGGTCGCCCTCGGCACGACCACCATCACCGCCACCTCGGGCACTATCTCCAACGCCACCACCCTGACGATCAGCTCCGCAACGCTGCGCTCCGTAGCGGTGACACCGGCCAACCCCGTTGTCGCCATCGGTGGCACCCAGCAGTTCACCGCCACCGGGACGTTCTCGGACAACAGCACCCATGACGTGACCGCATCGGCCACCTGGAGCTCGTCGGTCACGACCGTCGCCACCATCAGCAACGCGGCAGGCTCCATCGGGAAGGCAACGGCAATCAGTGCCGGAACGGCGACGATTGCTGCGACATCCGGTGGCATCTCGGGTGGCACGACTCTCACGGTCCCCGTTGGAGGAGGCGGCACCGGCGCGGCCAACGTCCTTTCCGTCACCGTGAACGGCTCGCTCTGCTCCGCTGGTTCCTATCCCAACAAGCCGTGCGTCAACGTCACGGTCTGCACCCCCGGCACCACCACCTGTCAGACCATCACCGATATCCTCCTCGACACGGGCAGTTTCGGGCTGCGGATCTTCCAGCAGGCCCTGACCGTCCCCCTGAACCAGGTTCCCGCCGGCACAGGGGCACTTGCCGAGTGCATCCAGTTCGTGGACGGGTCCTCCGACTGGGGCCCCGTGAAAACGGCATCTGTTATCCTGGGGGGAGAGCCGGCCGTGACGGTACCGATCCACGTGATGGACTCCACCTTCTTCGGGGCCGCCCGCCCCACCGTATGCGCCAACCCTGACACAGGTCCCGCAATTGCCGGCTTCAACGGCATCCTGGGAGTCGGACTCTTTGTTGAGGATTGCGGCACGGGGTGTGCGAACAGCGCCAACAACCAGATGTATTTTTCCTGTAGCGGAACAACTTGCCCCGGGACCGCGGTAGCCATTGCCAACCAGGTCCAGAACCCCGTGGCAAGCCTTCCGGTCGATAACAACGGCGTACTGGTGCAGCTCCCGACCGTAGCTCCGGGCGGAGCGCCGTCGGACAACGGCCAACTCGTGCTCGGCATCGGCACTCAGACCAACAATACGCCAAACGGGGTGACGACCTTCCCCGCGAGCCCTTTCACCGGTGAGTTCACCACCGTCTTCAACGGCACCGCCTTTACCAACAGTTTCATCGATAGCGGCTCAA
>DATDMX010000113.1:0-3584 GCA_036518575.1 Geobacteraceae bacterium
CTCTGTTCCTATCTTCTCGGCATCGTCGCTCCTCCCTTCATTCTCGAAGGGGTGGCGGAGAAGAAATCCGTCGAGAAGCTCGGCGAGGTGATGAGGGCACGGGCGGGGAAAGATACGGTACTGGCGAGCTTCGGCCCCCAACAAGGGCTCCCTTTCTTCATCCACCGCCGAATCGTCACCGTGGGTGGCCTTGGCGAACTTGAATTCGGTAGCCAGCAAGGGGACCAGTCCGCCTGGTTCCTCGATATCGAGCGCTTCAAGCGACTCTGGGATTCCCCGACCCATCTCCTCGTCTTCCTCTCGGAAGGAGATCTCACCTCACTGCGGGAAGGAATCCGCACCCAACCCGTCATCGTTGCCCGTCAAGGAAAGAAGCTCGTCATTAGCAACCGCTGATAGTACAAATTGCACTACAAAAGTAATTGCAGCAGTACCTCTTTTGTGCCATATATAACAGGTTAATTTGACCGTGTGGAGGCAGGCGTGCGCAACGAATTTCTTCCCTTTTCCCGACCCACCATCGAGGACGCCGAAATCAACGAGGTTGTCGACTCCCTCCGTTCCGGATGGATCACCACCGGCCCGAAGGTCAAGCGCTTTGAAGAGGCGTTTCGCGCCTACGTGGGAGCCCCCTACGCCGTGCCCCTCAGCTCGGCCACGGCCGGCGAACACCTGACGCTCCTCGCCCTCAAGCTCAAGGAGGGGGACGAGGTCATCACCACCCCCATGACCTTCGCCTCCACGGTGAGCATGATCGTGCTCTGCGGCGCAAAGCCCGTCCTCGTAGACATCGAGCCCGGCACGCTCAATATCGATGCCGCGAAAATTCGCGCGAAGATCACTCCCCGTACCCGGGCCATCATTCCGGTCCACTTCGCCGGTCAACCGTGCGACATGGACCCCATCTTCGCCTTGGCAAAAGAGTTCGGCCTCACCGTCATCGAGGACGCAGCCCATGCCGCCGGCACCGAGTACAAAGGCAAGAAGATCGGTTCCTTCGACGCCATCGCCATCTTCTCTTTTCACCCCAACAAAAACATCACCACCGGTGAGGGGGGCATGGTCTGCACGCCGGACGAGGCGCTTGCCGAAGAGGTGTCGCTCCTCAAGTTCCATGGCATGAACCGTGAGGCATGGAAGCGCTTTGCCGCCAGCGGCACGCCCAACTACGACATTGTTCTCCCCGGCTTCAAGTACAACATGATGGACATCCAGGCCGCCATCGGCATCCACCAACTCCCCAAGCTCGACGGCTTCATCGACCGGCGCAAGGAAATCGCCGAGTTCTACAATGCGGCCTTTGCCGACGTGGCGGAGCTCGCTCTTCCCGCCTATGCCCCCTATGAACAGCGCCATGCCTGGCACCTCTACACGCCTCTCGTGCGGGTGGAGCGGCTCGCAATCGACCGCGACACTTTCATGGCCGAGCTCAAGAAGGAGAACATCGGGACCGGCCTTCACTACAAGGCCATCCACCACCACGACTACTACCGCAAGACCCTCGCCATCGCCCCCGGCGAGCTCGCGAACGCCGATTACGCCTCCGACCGCATCCTCTCTCTCCCCCTCTTCCCCCAGATGACCGATGACGACGCCCGAGACGTGGTGGAAGCAGTGAAGAACGTCATCACGAGGAACAGGAAATAGAAATGGCCGACACCCCCTACATCTCCATCGTCATCCCGGTCTACAACGAGGAGGCCAACCTGCGCCCCCTCTTCGCCCGGATCTATCCGGTGATGAAATCGATGGCGAAGTCCTTCGAAATCATTTTCACCGACGATGGTTCGCGCGACGGCTCTCTCGCCATTCTCAGGGAACTGGCGGCGGCGCACCCCGAGGTGCGCGTCGTGGAGTTCAACGGCAACTTCGGCCAGCACATGGCGATTCTCGCCGCCTTCGAGATGAGCGCGGGTGAAATCGTCATCACCCTCGACGCCGACCTCCAGAATCCACCGGAGGAAATCCCGAAGCTCGTCGCCGAAATGGAAAAGGGGCACGATGTGGTGGGAAGTATCCGCCAGAAACGTCAGGACACCTTCTTCCGCAAGACCGCCTCGCTCATGGTGAACATTGTCACCCGCAAGATGACCGGCATGAAGATGAGCGACTACGGCTGCATGCTGCGGGCCTATCATCGTAACGTGGTGAACAACATCAACCGTTGCCAGGAGACCACCACCTTCATCCCGGCGCTGGCGCAGACCTTTGCCTCCAGCCCCTCCGAGGTGGAGGTGGCGCACGCCGAGCGGGCCGAGGGGGAGAGCAAGTACTCCCTCTACAAACTGATTCGTCTCAACTTTGACCTCATGACCGGCTTTTCCGTGGTGCCGCTCCAGCTCTTCGCTCTCATGGGGATTCTCACCTCCCTCTTCGCCGTCCTCTTCGCCCTGTTCCTCCTCGTGCGTCGCTTCATCGTCGGCGCCGAAGTGGAAGGGGTGTTCACCCTCTTTGCCATCCTCTTCTTCTTCATCGGCATCACCATCTTTGGCATCGGCATCGTGGGGGAGTACGTGGGACGGATCTACCAGGAAGTGCGCCGGCGCCCCCGGTACGTGATAAGGAAAACCTATGGTTTCAACGACTGAGACTGCCACACAGCCGAAGGCGAAGGTGGTTGTGTGTGCCTACCACAACGTCGGCTACCGCTGCCTCGCGGAGCTTCTGCGCCAGGGGGCCGAGGTGGCCATGGTCTTCACTCACGAGGATTCCCCCACCGAGACCATCTGGTTCGAGTCGGTGCGGGAGCTGGCCATGCGTCACCAGATTCCCGTGCGGACGAGCGACGTAAACGAGCCGATGAACGTGGATCTGCTGCGGGCTATCGCTCCCGACTTCATCCTTTCCTTCTACTACCGAAACATGATCCGGCAGGAAGTGCTCGACATCCCCTGTAAAGGCGCCCTGAACCTCCATGGCTCCTACCTTCCCCGCTACCGCGGGCGGGTACCGGTCAACTGGGCTGTCATAAACGGCGAGACCGAAACCGGGGCGACGCTCCACTACATGGTGGCAAAACCCGATGCCGGCGACATCGTCGACCGGCAGAAGGTTGAGATTGCCTTCACCGACACCGCTCACGACGTCTTCAACAAGGTGACCGAAGCGGCCGTCACGGTCATCGGACGCAGCTGGCCTCTCCTTGTGGCCGGCACCGCGCCCCGCACCCCCATGGACCTTTCGGAGGGGAGCTACTTCGGCGGCCGCAAGCCTGCCGACGGCCTGATCGACTGGACAAAGAGTGCCGTAGAAATCTACAATCTCGTACGCGGCGTAACCCACCCCTACCCGGGGGCCTTCACCTTTATCGGCGGGAAGAAGGCTGTCATCTGGCAGGCGTGGCCGGTAGAGGGAAGTGCGGAGCCGGGCACGGTCGTCTCCACCAACCCACTCCTCGTGGGCACGGGCGAGGGGCTTCTGAATATCCGCTCGCTCCAGCTGGACGGGGGAAAAGAAGTAGCTGCGGCAGACGTCGGAGCCTCCCTCCCGGCTGGCGAGAGAAGATTTAGGAACGAATAGAAAAACCAACCGGCTTCGAAAAGGGAGTCGTATGCAAGGCGTCCAAGGAACGGGGTGCGAGGCGT
>DATDMX010000114.1:0-3017 GCA_036518575.1 Geobacteraceae bacterium
ATGGCTGGCGCGACGTGCACGGGATGGGCGACGCCGCCCTGGCCGACCTCATCCGAGCGGACGGCATCGATATTCTCGTGGACCTTGCAGGCCACACGTCGGGTAACCGCCTGCGCATGTTCACCCTGAAGCCTGCGCCGGTTCAGGTCACGTGGCTCGGCTACCCGGCGACCACCGGCCTCGCGGCCATGGACTATCGCATTACCGACGCCGTTGCCGATCCGGAAGGGAGCGCAGACAGGCTTCACACAGAGAGGCTTGTACGTCTGTCCCACGGCTTCCTCTGCTATGCTCCGCCGCAAGAGGCTCCACCACTCTCTCCCCCCCCCTGCGAAGAGAACGGTTTCATCACCTTCGGATCGTTCAACAACCCCGCAAAGATGGGCCGCGAGACCCTCAACCTCTGGGGCGATGTGCTCCGCGACGTCCCCGGCTCGCGCCTTTTCCTCAAGAACAAGATCTTCGCCGAAAAAAAGACGTGCCGTTTTTTCCTCGACCGCCTGGCCGAGGCAGGCATCCAGCCCCAGCGGGTGACGTTCGCCCCCCACACGCCGTCACTCGAAGGGCACCTCGGGTGCTACGGCTCCGTTGACATCGCCCTCGACACCTTCCCCTACAACGGCACGACCACCACCTGCGAAGCCCTCTGGATGGGGGTCCCGCTCGTGACGCTATCGGGGGACCGACACGCGTCCCGCGTGGGGAGCAGCCTCCTCTCAAGGCTCGGGCTGGAGGAACTCGTTGCGCGCACCCCGGAGGAATTCGGTGTGCTGACCGTTGGCCTGGCAAGCGACCGTGCACGACTCACGGCGCTTCGCAGCACCCTGCGCGGTCGCATGCAGACCTCCCCCCTGTGCGACACCACCCTCTTCGCCATGCAGATGGAGGCGGCCTATCGTCAGATGTGGGACAATTTTGTGAACTCTCTTCCCGCCTCTCCCCCCCTTGACTGATAAGAACACTCTGCCATACTTGAACCGGCATTACTTCCCACGCACATTTCATCGTGAAGGCGTACCATCCCGACGCGGCATCACACATGAGTCCGGAAAAAGGAGGCATTCCATGAAAACCGGGTTACGAATATGGATGGCAGCTGCAGTGGTTACCGCTCTTGCCCTTGCCGGCTGCGGAGGCGGTGACGGCGGTCAACCCGCAAGCATCACGGCAGGTGTGATCTCGAAGATCGGGAGCATTACCGTCAACGGTGTAGAATACCAGACCAAGGGCGCCAGGCTGCGCATGCCCGACGACGGCATCGGCAAGGACAACCCCGTCATCCTTGACCAGCCACAGACCCAGCTGCAGGAAGGAATGTTCGTCGTCGTCAAGGGGAATACCAACGGCACGACCGGTACAGCCACCGACATCGAGTTCATGGACACTATGGAGGGCAAGGTCAACGAAAAGTCGGGCACGACCCTCAACGTCATGGGACAGTTCGTGGCCGTGGACAATTCCACCCGATTCGTGGACAACAACGGCAACGCCATCGGTTTTGCCAATATTTCCACCGGGAGGAAGGTGAAGGTGAGCGGCCTTGCCGACAACATGGGTGTGCTCCACGCCACCTATGTCAAGCAGCGCACCAGTGCTGCCACAGCTGACCAGGAGTTCAAGGGATTCGTCATCGACACGCCCACCCGTGCCGCAACCACCATGCAGCTTGGCCTCACCCCGACCGCCGTCACCACCGCGCTTACCGTCAACTTCAGCGGGCTGACGCTTCCTTCGGGCCTGGCACGGGGATCGTTCGTTGCGGTGAAGAGCACAACCGGCTTCAACGCCCAGAACGAATTCGTGGCATCGAGCGTCTCCCTTGTGGCATCGATGGCTAACGAAGCAGAAAGCGCCCAGATCGCGACGCGCGAGCTCTCCGGCTACATATCTCTAGGTTCTGCTGCCGGCTTCACCGTAAACGGGCAAGGCATCGTCTCCAACGCCCAAACTACCTTCACAGGTGGGGTGGCGGCCGACATCGGGCCCGGAAAGCTCGTGATCGTAAAAGGAACTCTCGCCAATGGGATCATAACGGCGACGAGAATTACCATCCTTTGAATCGTCCTCCACCTCATTGTGGCCTCCGCGGAGGAGCATGTGCGGCCGAGATTTGACTATTCAAGAATGAACTTATGTGGTAAAGAATTGAAGCTCATGGGCATACAATCCAGCGTGGAGGCTGACTGAGATGAAAAAGAGCATAGTTTACGTCGTTCTTTGTGCAGTCTTGGGGATGACACTGACCTTCTTCGGTGGCTGCTGCCACATGCATCACCATCACGGCGACGACTGTTCGTGCAGGAAACAGTGCGACAAACCGTGCTGCGACAGGCCGTGCGACAAACCATGTGACAAACCCGCACCTGACTGCCCCAAAGCGGGAGGAACCCCGGAGAAGAAATAGGTCATCCCGACGTACTGACGTTCCCCTGAGGGGACAGCATGCCATAGTTCCGGCGGCTGTCCCCTTTCCTGTTTCCCGCCGATAGTGCGGGCAATCCACCGAGGACCACCATGAAAAGCGGATTGCGAAGATATCTCGGCATCAGCCTCCTCCTGGGCTGCCTGACAACGGGAGGAGCGGTCTGGTGGGGGTATGCCCACCTGACCACCCTGGTGCAGTCGCGGCTTCGCAGCATCGCCGGAGACGAGCTCAGCGTGGGAAAGGTCACGGCGCGCTGGAACCGGGTGGAACTGGATCAGGTTAAAATCGCGCGGCACGGTGCCGGTCCCTTTCGCGAGAGACTTGCCATCGAACGGGTCGTTATCCGCCCGAGTCTTTGGTCGCTCTTCAGCAGGCACCTTGCCATCGGCGAAATTGTTCTGGAAAAACCCTATCTGCTCGTGGAAATTGCCCCCGACGGCACGCTGGTGAAAATCATCCATCCCCCCAAGGCGTCCTCCGCCCCTTCTTCATCTGCGGCTCTGCCCATTCAAGTCTCGGACATCCGCATCGAGGACGGGAGCCTCGACATTCTGGACTGGCAGGCCGGCCGCAAAGGAAGAATGGGGCTCAG
>DATDMX010000115.1:0-4222 GCA_036518575.1 Geobacteraceae bacterium
CACGATGTCCTCTTCATCGATGAAATCCACCGCCTTTCCCACGTAGTGGAAGAAATCCTCTATCCGGCCATGGAAGACTTCCAGCTCGACATTATTATCGGACAGGGGCCTTCCGCCCGCACGGTCAAACTCGACCTCCCACGTTTCACCCTCGTCGGCGCCACAACACGCGCCGGACTCCTCTCCTCTCCGCTCAGGGATCGCTTCGGGGTAATCTCGCGCCTTGAATTCTACACCGACGAAGAGCTCGCCTTTATCGTCACCCGCTCTGCCCGCCTTCTGTCGATCCCCATCGAAGCCGACGGGGCGAAGGAATTGGCCTGCCGCAGCAGGGGAACGCCGCGGATTGCCAACCGTCTGCTACGGCGGGTGCGCGATTTTGCCCAGGTACGTGCTGACGGCGTCATTACGCGCCGGGTGGTGCAGGATTCCCTCGTTCTCCTGGAGATCGACGACATGGGGCTCGACCACATGGACCGGACCATCATGCTCACCATCATCGACAAGTTCGGCGGTGGTCCCGTAGGACTCGACACCCTCGCCGCGGCTGTTTGTGAGGAAAGCGACACAATAGAAGACGTCTACGAGCCATTTCTCATCCAGCAGGGCTTCCTGAATCGGACCCCCCGCGGCCGCACCGCCACACGCGCTGCCTATCTCCACTTTGGCCGCCCAACGCCGGAATCGCCCCAAGGGAGCCTCTTCTGACCATGCAAGAGGTGTTCGACTTTCCCATAACGCCAAAGTATTCCTTCGACAACTTCGTCGTTTGCAGCGGTAACCGCGCGGCTTACCACTTTGCCCGTCAACTGGCCGAAGAGGACGGTGAAAACCTCCTCTACATCTACGGTCCCCCCGGCTCGGGCAAGACCCATCTGCTTCTCGCTCTCGGCACGATGCTTGGCAGTAAAGAAGGGGCCACGACCCCAGCTCCCTCCATTTCGTTCAAGGAGATTGATGATATCTACCACGGCATCTATCCGGCAGAGGACGTGTCGAAGCTCGCGGAACGTTTCCGCGGCTCAGCCCTCCTTCTCATCGACGACCTGCACCTCATCCCCGACAATGCCAACGTAAAGGTTGAGCTGTGGCAACTGTTCAATGATTTCTACACGGCAGGCAAAAAAATCGTCGTCACCGGCCTTTACCCCCCCAAAGAGCTGCCCCATCTCGACGGCCACCTCGTCTCCCGCCTCCTGTGGGGACTGGTGGCAAAAATGGACACTTCCGACGACGACTCACGCCGCATGATCATGCAGAAACTGGCTGCTGACCGGCAAATCAGGATTCCTGACGACGTGATCGATTACCTCCTGGTGCATGCTCGCCGTGACATCCCCTCACTCACGGAAGCGCTCGAATGGATCCGGCGTCTTTCCTTCGCCACCCAGAAGAAGGTGACGGTCCGTCTCGCCCGGGAAGCCCTGGGCTAAAGGGCGGTACGTCTACACTGAAAGAAGTGGTTGACAGCCCGCCCCTGTGGGAAAATAATTTCCAGGTAGAGGAAAACTCTCCCGACACGTAAGGATTTTAACCGATGAGAGTTCTGCTTCATATATGCTGCGCTCCCTGTGCCATCTACCCCCTTCAAGAACTCCGTTCGCAAGGGAAAGATGTAACCGGCTTCTTCTTCAATCACAACATCCACCCGTACCAGGAATACCTGCGCAGACTGGAAACCGTCCGGGCATACGCCGACAAGGTCACGCTTCCCATGGTCGTACGAGAGGAATATCTCCTCGAAGAGTTTCTTGCCAATGTGGCAGCAACCCCGGACGCCCGTTGCCCCTACTGCTACGCTTCGCGGCTTGAGGAAGCCGCGAAGGAAGCTGCTCGGGGCGGGTTTGACGCATTCAGCTCCACGCTTCTCTACAGCCGCCACCAGCGGCACGATCTCATCAGAGAGACGGGAGAACAACTGGGGGCGAAGTACGGTGTGCGTTTCCACTACGACGATTACCGTCGCGGCTGGCAGGAAGGAATTCGCATCTCCAAGGAGCTGGGGCTCTATCGTCAGCAGTACTGCGGGTGCATTTATTCAGAGAAGGAACGGTACCTGGGGGAGCGACGCTAGATTCAGATTAGCGAACCTCCCTCAGGGTCTCCCCATTCGCCCTAACCAACCCGTTGCACGGAGCTCTTCCGATGCCAGCTTTTGGCAAAACGCTCATCATCATCGGCCTTCTTATTGCCCTCCTTGGTGCCATCATCACCCTCGCAGGCAAACCTCCCTGGCTCGGCCGCCTCCCCGGTGACATCTATATAAAACGGGATAACTTCACCTTTTACTTCCCTCTTGCCACGAGCATAATCCTCTCCCTCATTCTTTCCTTTATTCTCTGGTTGCTGCGGAAGTAGTTTTTGTCAAAGCGTGCGCCCCCACCCTCACACTGCAGCTTGTAATCATTTGCATTCATGCTACCTTTATGATAGTAGCATTCCCATCATTAAAAGTTGGAGGCGCATATGTTCGAGCTACTGGAAAAGACCGTGCTGACTGGGCTGGGCGCTTTGTCCCTCTCTCAAAAGATGGCCGAGGACTTCCTCAAGGAAGTGAAGGAGAAATACAAGCTGAGCGAGGAAGAAGGAAAGGCGTTTCTCGACAAGATGCAGGGAATGGCCAAGGAAGGGCGCGAGCGGATCGCCGAAATAGCAGACACGGAAGTTAAGAAAGCCATGGATCGCCTCGGGCTCGTCCCCCGGGAAGATTACGAACAACTGCTCAAGCGTGTTGAAGCGTTGGAAAACCGGCTTCAGAGGAGTGATCTGGAATAGCCATGCTGAGTTTTCTCCAGCTGAACCGCAACATCCGCAGCATCAGACGCTACCGGAACATCATCCGCGTACTGTTCAAGTACGGCTTCGATAATTTTCTCGATTACCTCAACCTTTCCCAGTTCATTGCCAGGAGTAAGCGCATATTCCGCCGGGACGAGTCGAAGCTTGCACTTCTCTCGTCGGCCGAACGCATGCGACTGGTGCTGGAAGAACTGGGCCCCACGTTCATCAAGCTCGGACAACTCCTCTCCACGCGCCCCGATGTGATCCCCAAGAGCTACGTCGATGAGTTTGCCAAGCTTCAGGACATGGTGCCCTCGTTCTCCGAGTCCGAGGTACGGGAACAGATCCGTAACGAACTCAAGGCCGAGATAGAGACAATCTTCTCATTCTTCGCCCCCGTCCCGCTTGCGGCGGCATCCATTGCCCAAGTACACCGGGCGAGGCTCCTCGACGGCACAGACGTCGTTGTCAAGGTACGACGCCCGGGAGTTGTGGAACTTGTGGAAGCGGATATCGATATCCTCATGGGACTCGCACTCCTGGCGCAGCGACACTTTCCGGGCAGTGAGATTTATGACCCCGTCGGTCTTGTACGCGAATTTGCCCGTACGATTCGGCGGGAAATGGATTTTACCCGCGAGGGGCACACCATAGAAAAGATGAGGGCCAACTTTCGCGGCGACGAGACGATGTATTTTCCCCGCGTCTATTGGGAGTCCAGTGCCAAGGGAGCCCTGACCCTTGAATACATCGATGGCATAAAGGTTTCTGAATTAAGTGCCCTCGACGCCGCGGGTCTCAATCGTCGTCTCATCGCAAAACGGGGAGCCGACGCATTTCTCAAGATGGTCCTCGTGCACGGTTTTTTCCACGGCGACCCTCATCCCGGAAACGTTTTTATCCTGCGAAACGACGTCATTTGCCTTCTCGACTACGGCATGGTTGGCCGACTTGACGCGGAGATGAAGGGAACCCTCGTCGATTTGCTCATGGCTCTCGTAAACCGCAACGTTGACGAGGTCATAGCACTGCTCGATTTCACGGGTGACATCCCGGACATTCTCAATACGAGAGGGTTGAAACGCGATCTCGGGGAATTCATCGACAGTTACTACGCTGTCCCTTTGCAGGATATCGAGGTGGGCCGGATGCTCACCGAATTCATCGATATCGTCACTACCTACCACATCAAGTTCCATCCCGACCTGATGCTGCTCACGAAGGCGCTTGTCACCATAGAAGGGATGGGAAGGGAACTGGACCCTCGTTTCGACATGGTGGAGCACGTACGCCCCTTCATGGAAAAGGCGATTCGCGAACGAGTATCACCCCGCCGAATGGTGAAGGAGGTAGAGGGACATGTTTCTTCACTCCTGCAGTTGTCGAGAAATCTTCCGAAGGATGTCAAGGAACTCCTGAACCGCGTCAATCGCAACAAGTT
>DATDMX010000116.1:0-8569 GCA_036518575.1 Geobacteraceae bacterium
CTGTCGGCCGGCTACTACGATGCCTACTACATCAAGGCGCAGAAGGTCCGCACCTTGATCATGCAGGATTTCATGAAGGCCTTCGAGCACGTGGATGTCATCCTCACGCCGGTTGCACCCACGCCCGCTTTCAAAATCGGAGAAAAGATCGCCGATCCGCTGCAGATGTACCTTTCCGACATCTTCACCATTCCCGTCAACCTGGCGGGGACATGCGCCATCTCGGTGCCCGCCGGCTTCAGCGGGGAGGGGCTTCCCATTGGCCTGCAGCTTATCGGCAGACCCTTTGGCGAGGAGACCATCCTGCGGGCAGCCCGCAGCTTTGAGCAGGCAACCGAGTGGCATGCGCGCAAGGCGCAGCTATAGCGAGTAACAGCGGGGGCCTGGCTGTGAGCCCATCCCCGTATGTGAATAATTCCGGAGTCCACCCATGAAATATCAACCCGTCATCGGCCTGGAAGTCCACGTCCAGCTTCTCACCAACAGCAAGATCTTCTGCGGCTGCTCGACCCAGTTCGGCTCTTCTCCCAATTCCCAGACATGCCCCGTCTGCCTGGGGTTTCCGGGAGCCCTGCCGGTTCTCAACAAGAAGGTCGTCGAATTTGCCATCAGAGCCGGTCTGGCCACCAACTGCCGCATCGCGCCCCGGAGCATCTTCGCCCGGAAGAATTACTTCTATCCCGACCTCCCCAAGGGCTACCAGATCAGCCAGTACGAGCTTCCCATCTGCAGCGCCGGCCACCTGGACATCGAGGTGGACGGTACGGTGAAGCGGGTCGGCATCACGCGCATCCACATGGAAGAGGATGCCGGAAAGCTCGTTCATACTGACGTTCCGGGGGCTGGCGACGGCTCGTGCGTCGACCTGAACCGGGCCTGCACGCCTCTTCTGGAGATCGTCTCCGAGCCCGACCTGCGCAGTGCCGACGAAGCCATCGCCTATCTCAAGAAGCTCCATCAGATCGTCGTCTACCTCGGCATCTGCGACGGCAACATGGAGGAGGGGAGCTTTCGCTGTGACGCCAACGTCTCGGTCATGCCGGCCGGCTCCGACACCTTCGGGACCCGGGCGGAGATCAAGAACGTCAACTCCTTCCGCTTCGTCAAGCAGGCGATCGAGTACGAGATCGAGCGGCAGATCGACCTCATCGAGGACGGCGGCAAGGTCGTTCAGGAGACCCGTCTCTTCGATCCCGGCACGGGGATGACGCGCTCCATGCGGGGGAAAGAGGAGGCGCACGATTACCGCTATTTCCCCGACCCCGACCTCGTTCCCCTCATCATCGGTAACGACTGGGTGGAAGACGCCCGTCTTTCTCTGCCCGAGCTTCCCGACGCCAAGAGGCTTCGCTACCAGGAAGAGCTGGGACTTTCTTCCTACGATGCCGAGGTTCTGACCGCCAGCCGAGAACTGGCCGAATACTTCGAGGCGTGCATCGTCCTCCATCCCCAGGCGAAGATCGTGGCCAACTGGATCATGGGTGAGGTGACCCGCGGCCTCAACGAGGAAAGCCGCGCCATCGGCGACTGCCCGGTGACGCCCGCGCTTCTCGTGGAACTCCTGCAGCTCATCGACAAAGGGATCATCTCGGGCAAGATAGCCAAGACCGTGTTTGACGAGATGTGGAAGAGCGGCAAGGCGCCGGCGGTGATCGTCGAGGAAAAGGGCCTGGTACAGGTCTCCGATACGGGAGAGATCGAGCGGATCATCGACGAGATCCTCACGAGGGAAGCGGCGCAAGTGGCCGAATTCCGCAGCGGCAAGGAAAAACTCTTCGGGTTCTTCGTCGGCCAGGTGATGCGTGCTTCCAAGGGGAAGGCGAATCCGGCGCTCGTCAACGAAATCCTTGAGAAGAAACTCAAAGGGTGACCCATCGTTCAACGGAGAACAAAAATGTCCTTTCGTACCATTGAGTGGCGTGACAACAAGGTAGTGATGCTCGACCAGACAAGACTCCCCGGCGAGGAAGTCTACAACGAGTACCATGATTTCAAGGGGGTTGCCGATGCGATCCGCGGCATGGTGATCAGGGGGGCGCCCGCCATCGGTGTGGCCGCTGCCATGGGGATCGCCCTCGGTGCCCAGGAAATCATCGCCGACACATACGAGTCCTTTTCCCGTCAGCTTGCCAACGTCTGTGACGTCATGGGACGGACCCGGCCGACAGCCGTCAATCTCTTCTGGGCGATCAACCGCATGAAGCGGGTGGTAGAGGCGAACCGGGACAAGGATCTGGCCACCATCCGCACCCTTCTGCGCTTCGAGGCGATTCGCATCGAGGAAGAAGATCTTGAGATCTGCCGGGCCATCGGGCGGCATGGAGCGGCCCTCATCGGCGAGAACTCCACCGTCCTCACCCACTGCAACGCCGGCGGGCTCGCCACTGCGGGGTACGGTACTGCTCTTGGCGTTATCCGGGCCGCGCACGAACAGGGAAAGAATATCCAGGTCATTGCCGACGAAACCCGCCCCTGGCTTCAGGGGGCGCGCCTTACCTGCTGGGAGCTCATGCAGGAGGGGATCCCCGTCACGCTCATCTCCGACAACATGGCCGGCTACCTCATGCGGAAGGGCGAGATCGCCTGCTGCGTCGTGGGCGCGGACCGGATTGCCGCCAACGGCGATACAGCCAACAAGATCGGCACGTATAGTGTGGCGGTGCTGGCCAAGGAGAACAAGATCCCCTTCTACGTGGCCGCTCCGGTTTCAACCTTCGATCTGTCGCTTGCTACCGGCAACGACATTCCCATCGAGGAGCGCCACTCCCGGGAAGTCACGCACCTGAACGGCCTCCCCGTCGCCCCCGAGGGGGTGAAGGTCCGCAATCCTGCCTTCGACGTTACCCCCGCCCGCTACATCAGTGCCATCATCACCGAAAAAGGGGTGGTGAGGGGGAACTACGAGCATGAGTTGAAGTCGCTGGTAAGCAGATGAACCGCAATGCCGAGTTTGCCGAAGAATTCCAGGCGGCCATTGCGGGCGACCCCGAAAGCGACGGCGACGCCCGCTTAGTTGCTTTTCTCGAATCACGCGGTTTTTCCTACGGTTTTCGTTCCGCCACCAACCTCAGGCTCCTTGCCTACCTTGTACCCGCCGACTCCCTGCGGGCCATATGTGCAACCTCCCTCGGTACCCCCATGCCGGACATGGCCCTCAACGGCCTCGAGCGTATCGGTAACGTCGTGCCGCGGGAGGAGTTCCAGGCGGTCTGCGCCAAGAAAGCGCGCCTGACCCAGCTCCTCACCGTTTGCGGTTCCTCTCCCTTTCTCACGAGTATCATCTGCCGCGACCCGGCCGCCTTCCACGAGCTTCTCGTCAACCGGCAGATCGACCGGCAGCGGGACGAAGGGGAGATGCTTGCGGAGCTGCGTGCCCTGGTCGGTGAGCAGACCGACATGCCGAGCCTCATGGCGCAGCTGCGCCGGTTCAAGTACCGGGAGATCCTCAGGATAGCCGCCCGCGACTTGAACGGCCTCGCCCCGCTGGAGGAAGTGACCGCCGAGCTCTCGGGGCTGGCGGCCGCAAGTCTTCAGGTGGCCTACGAGATCGGGCGCAAAAACCTCGTTGCCGAGCATGGCACACCCATCATGGAAACGCCTGCCAGCCCGCGAGAAGCCGATCTCACCATCCTCGGCATGGGGAAATTCGGCGGCCGGGAACTCAATTTTTCCTCCGATATCGATCTCATCTATTTTTACTCCTCCGACCAGGGGGAGACGAGTGGCGTGAGCGACGGCCAGGGCGGGGTGCGGGGGAAGATTTCGCTCCATGCCTTCTTCGCCAAGCTGGCCGAGTTCATCACCAAGGCCGTCTCCCAGGTCACGGCCGACGGTTTCGTCTTCAGGGTCGACCTCGGCCTGCGGCCCGAAGGGAAGAGCGGCGATATCTGCGTCTCGCAACGGGCCGGGGAGATCTATTACGAATCGTGGGGGCAGTCGTGGGAGCGGGCCGCCATGCTCAAGGCACGGCCCGTGGCCGGCTCGCTGGAGCTGGGGGAGCAGCTTCTCGACGCCATCCAGCCTTTCATCTACCGCAAATATCTCGATTACACCCTCGTCGAAGACATGATGGCCATGAAGAAGAAGATCGACGCCTCACTGGCCCGTGAGCGGGAAGGGGAGTACAACCTCAAGCTTGGGCGGGGGGGGATCCGCGAGATCGAATTTTTCATCCAGGCCCTCCAACTGGTCTACGCCGGCAAGAACCCAGCCCTGCGCGAGCGCAACTCCCTGGAGTCACTGGCAGCGCTCCGGGAAGCGCGCATCATAAACGACGAGGATTGCGAAGCGCTCTGCGAGGCCTATCGGTTCCTGCGGACGGCGGAACACAGGATCCAGGTGGTGCAGGAGCGCCAGACCCACAGTCTCCCGAGGCAGGACGAGGAACTGAGGGCACTGGCGCGTCGATGCGGGTATCTGCGTAACGGCGGCACGAACAAATTCATGGCGGTCCTGGAGGCCCACCGGACCAAGGTGTCCGCTATCTACGGGGCGCTCTTCCTCAGTCGTGACGAGAAACTCAAGGAGGATATCGCTCCCGAGGTCTACTATTTCTTCGACCCCAAGGCCGACCCTGACCTCCTCAAGGACATGCTGGCGGAGCGGCGCTTCGAGCAGGTGGATGCGGCGTACGACAATATCCTCCTTCTGCGCGACGGCCCTCCGCGGGCCCGGCTGACGGAGCGTGGCCGGCGCACCCTCGGCAACATAGCGCCCGCCCTTCTCCAGGAGATTTTTGTCTCGCCTGACCCGGATCTGGCTCTCGCCAACCTCGATCGGTTCCTCAGCGCCGTCGGTTCCCGTTCCGCTTTCTATGCCCTCCTGGCAGAGAACCGGGAAATTCTCAAGGTCCTCGTTTCGCTGTTCGGCATGTCCGAATTTCTGTCGAAAATCTTCATCGGCCATCCGGAGCTTCTCGACAGCATGGTCTCACGCAGCTACGCCTCGTCCTACAAGGACCGGGCGGCCATGGAGAACGAGCTGGCGGAGCTTCTTGGTCAGGTGGATTATTTCGAGGATCGCCTCGACGCCCTGCGCCGTTATCGCCACGAGGAGTTCCTGCGCATCGGTATGAACGACGTCCACGGGAAGATGGGCCAGACCGAGATCGCCACCCAGCTCACCAATCTGGCCGATGCGTGCCTGCGGGCCGCCTTCGTCATGGCGAAGGGCGAGCTTGCCCGCTTCGGCACGCCGACCTGGAAGACCCCCGAGGGAGACGTGCGGGAGGCAGCTTTTGCCGTTATCGGCATGGGCAAGATGGGGGGCGGCGAGCTCAATTACCACTCGGACCTGGACATCATCTACATCTACGACCACCAGGGCTACACCGACGGCGAAAAGCAGATCAGCAACCACGAATACTTCGCCAAGCTGGGGCAGAAGATTATCTCCATCCTCACGACCCAGACCCGTGAAGGGTATGTCTACAAGATCGACACGCGCCTGCGGCCGTCGGGAAATGCCGGCCCGCTGGTGACGTCCATGGAGTCGTTTCGCAACTACCACCGCCACGAGGCCCAGATATGGGAGCGTCAGGCCCTCACCAAGGCACGTGTTGTCCTCGGGGAGAGCCCTTTGAAGGAAGAGGTGGAAGCCATCTGCCGCGACACGGTCTACGGCAGTGGTGCGGACGATGACGTGCGCCGGGAGATCCATCGGCTGAGGATGCGCATGGAGATGGAGCTGGCGCGGGAAAAGGAAGGAAGCTACAATATCAAGACCGGCCGCGGCGGCATGGTGGACGTGGAGTTCATCGTCCAGTTCCTGCAGCTCAAGCACGGGAGCACCCGTCCCGAAATCCGCAGCGCCAACACGCTTTCGGCCCTGAAGGCTTTCGGGGCCGCCGGGATTCTCGCCGCCGAGGACTGTGCCACGCTCATCAGCGGCTACAAGTTTCTCCGGCGGCTTGAAAACCGGCTGCGCATCATCCACGACTATTCCATGAACGACCTGGGGGGCTCCATGGCGTACCTCAACAAGCTGGCCCGGCGCCTCGGCTATGACCTGCGCCTGAAGAACCCCGGCGAGGCTCTGCTGAAAGATTACGAAACGACCACCGAAGCGGTGCGCCGCGTTTATGAGCGCATCCTGGGATCATGACACTGCTACGGTAGGGGTACCCAACTATGAACGTCCTCATCACCGGTGGCGCCGGCTTTATCGGCACTCACCTGGCACGCCGACTCCTCCGCGAGGGGTGCAGCGTCACCATTCTCGACAGCTTTACGCCCCAGATCCACGGCGAAAACGGGGAGCTTCCCGCAGATCTCCGTGACGAGGTGCGTCTCGTGCGCGCCGACGTGCGCGACCGGGAGCGCTTCCACGCTGCCCTTGACGGCCAGGAGACGGTCGTCCATCTGGCCGCCGAGACGGGCACCGGCAAGTCCATGTATGACGTCCTCGAATACGAGCAGGTGAACGTGGGGGGGACCGCCGTTCTCGTCGATTACCTCGTGAATTGCAGGGCCTCGAAGGTCGGGCGGCTCGTGGTGGCGTCGTCGCGGGCGATCTACGGCGAGGGGAAGTACCACTGCGAAGAGCACGGGGTCGTGTATCCCCCCGTGCGGAGCAAGGAGCAGATGCTTGCCGGCCGCTTCGAGCCGCTCTGCCCCCACTGCGGCCGGGAGTGCGTCATGATGGCCACCGACGAAGGGGCGAAGATCCAGCCGGTCTCCTTCTACGGCCTTACGAAGCAGGTGCAGGAGCAGATGGCGCTTCTCTACGGCGAAACCCTGGGTATTTCCGCCTACGGGCTGCGCTACCAGAACGTTTTCGGTCCCGGCCAGTCACTGCTCAATCCCTACACGGGGGTGCTGGCGATCTTCTCCGGGCTTGCCCGCAAGAACCTCCCCATCAACGTGTTCGAGGACGGCCAGGAGAGCCGCGACTTCGTCTATATCGACGATGTGGTGGAGGCGACCTGGCGCTGCATCGCCGCACAGGGCGAGAGCCGCGAGGTCTATAACGTCGGCAGCGGCACCAATACCTCCATCCTCGCCATCGCGCAGCGGATCGTCACCTCTCTCGGCAGCAGTTCGACCGTCACCGTGACGGGAGATTTCCGGCTGGGTGACATTCGCCACAACAAGGCCGATATCGGCAAGATGGAGCGGGAACTGGGGGTGACTCCCCGGTGGAGTTTCGACGAGGGGCTGGCGAAGTTTCTCGAATGGGCAACGGCGCGGGAAGCGGGCAATCTTGCCTACGAAGAGTCGCTGCAGGAAATGTCGAAGGTCAACCTTTTCTATAAGGGATAACCACCTCTTCTTTCCCCTGAACCCTTGCCGTCCCCGCGCTCACTCTTCCACCCTGGCACTGTCCTCCTCCACGTAGCGACCGCAGAGAAAGCAGAAAACCGCCGCCACCACGACGGCCGCGGGGGTGACGAGAAGCGCGTTCGTCAACCCCCAGGCGTCGGAGAGCCAGCCGATGATGGTGGGGGAGATGGCATCCCCCAGCGCATGGATGAAGAAGATGTTGACGGCGAACGCCATGGCACGGACCGTGGGGCGGGTGACGTTGACGATGACCGTGTTGAGGGGGCCGGTATTGAAGAAAAGGAAGAATTCGGCACAGAAGACGGCCGCGAGGCAGCCGGTGACTCCCGGGCTGAGGAGGGCGTAACAAGCAATGGGGGCGCCGAGGAGAAAGCCGAAGCCCGAGACGAGGAGGTAGCCCCTACCGCTCTTTTTCTGACAGCGGTCGCCGAGCCATCCCCCTGCGAGGGTGCCGGTGATGCCGGCCACCACGGTGATCCCGCCGAAGAGCGTGTTGCCCCGGGCCACATCGAGACCGTGCACCCGGTCGAGAAACGAGGGGAGCCACTGGGCCAGGCCGCCCAAGGCGAACGTCATGGCCGCCATGGCCAGGGTATTGAGGATGAAGGAGCGGTTGCGGAAGAGGTCTCCGTAAGCTTGGTTGGGCTTCGCACCGGCCTTGCCGGACGAGTCAGGACCGCTTCGGAGAGGCTCGCGCAGGAGAAGAAGGGGCACGACGAGGAGAAGCCCCGGCAACCCCACCATGAGGAAGGCGGCATGCCAGCCGAAGCGGTGCCCCAAGAGGCCGCCCGCCAGGTAGCCGAGGGCGCTTCCCACGGGGATGGCCAGGTAGAACCAGGCAAGGACCTGTCCGCGCCGCTCCCGGGGGAAGTAATCGGCCAGGAGTCCGGGCGAAACGGTGCCGAAGCTCGCCTCGCCGATGCCGACCAGTGAGCGGGCCGCGAGGAGCAGCCGGTAGCTCCCGGCCCAGCCGGCCCCCATGGTGGCCAGGCTCCAGCCGGCCAGACCTGCGGCAGCCAGGCCGGTCCGGTTCCCCCGGTCACCCAGCCACCCCAGTAGCGGCGCCGAAACCATGTAGGAGAGCATGAAGGCGCTCCCCAGGAGCCCCAGTGCCGTGTCGGAGATACCGAAGTCGGCCTTGACCAGGGGAAATACTGCGTAAAGTACCTGGCGGTCGATGTAGTTGAGGAGGTTGACCGCCAGGAGGAGCGCCAGGGCGTAACGGCGATAGGTGATTTCTGATTTCTGATTGCTGATTTCTGATTTCTGGTTCAAGATAATCACACCAG
>DATDMX010000117.1:0-2626 GCA_036518575.1 Geobacteraceae bacterium
CGAAACACTGAACCGTGCCTTCCGGCTCCTGAGGGAGGGGGCGCCGCTCCTGGCCACCGGAAGGACCCGTTACTTCCAGGGGGAAGAGGGGCTGGACCTCGATGCCGGACCGTTCGTCACCCTCCTTGAGTATGCCGCCGAAACCGAAGCCCTCGTTCTCGGCAAGCCGTCGGAGCGCTTCTTCCTCGATGCCGTGGCCGAACTTGGCCTGCAACCGGAGGAGACCGTCATGGTGGGGGACGACGCGGCCTCGGATGTGGGCGGTGCCCTTAACGCCGGTCTTCGTGCCATTCTTGTCAAGACCGGCAAGTATCGGCCGGGGGACGAGGCGAGGATCGGCCGCCCGGGTGCGGCCGTGGTGGGCGACGTGGCCGAGGCCGTGGCGACGATTCTTGCGGACGTGCGGCGGTCATGAATCGGCCGGCCATCACCATAAGGGGCGCTCGCCAGAACAACCTGAAGGGGCTCGACCTGGAGCTGCCGCTCGGGGAACTCATCGTCGTCACCGGGGTTTCGGGCTCGGGGAAGTCGTCCCTCGCCTTCGACACGGTCTACGCCGAGGGACAACGCCGCTACGTGGAGACCTTCTCGCCCTACGCCCGCCAGTTTCTCGAGCGGATGGACCGCCCCCATGTGGACCGCATCGAGGGAATCCCGCCGGCCATCGCCATCGACCAGACCAACCCGGTGCGCACCTCCCGCTCCACGGTGGGCACCATGACCGAGCTCACCGATTTCCTCAAGCTTCTCTTCGCCCGGGCCGCGCGCCTCTACTGCCGGGGATGCGGCCGAGAGGTGCGACGTGACACCCCCGACGCCATCGTGGACGAGCTCCTGGCAAGGGGAGGGGAGGCGTCACCGGTCCTCGTCACCTTTCCGCTTCCGGTGCCGTCGAACTTCAGCCTCGACGAGGTGAAGGAATTCCTCGCCGGCCAGGGGTATGTGCGCTTTCTGAAAGAGGAGGCGGCTCTTGTCGAGGTGATCCAGGACCGCCTCCAGCTTGCACCCCAGAACCGGGTCCGGCTCGTGGAGGCAATGGAGTCGGCCCTCGGCGTGGGGAGGGGGCGCGTTTTCGTCTATCCCCTCGATGCCGCCGGCAAGCCGGCGGAGCCATGGCGCTTTTCCAGCGACCTCCACTGCCCCGACTGCGACATCCACTACGGCGACGCCCAGCCCAATCTCTTCTCCTTCAATTCCCCCATCGGCGCCTGCGACACCTGCCGCGGCTTCGGCCGGGTGATCGGCATCGACTACGGCCTCATCGTTCCCGACGAGTCGAAGAGCCTGGCCGGCGGAGCGGTGCGACCATGGCAGACAGAGAGCTACCGGGAATGCCAGGACGACCTCATGCGCTTTGCCGGCCGGCGCGGCGTCCCCACGAACGTCCCGTGGCGCGAACTTTCCCCGGACCAGCGGCAGTGGGTTCTCGAAGGCGAAGGGTCGTGGGACGAGGGCGTCTGGTACGGCGTCAGGCGCTTTTTCGACTGGCTCGAAGGGAAGAGCTACAAGATGCACATCCGGGTCCTCCTCTCCAAGTACCGCGCCTACACGCCCTGTCCCGCCTGCGACGGCGCACGCCTCAAGCCTGAGGCGCTTCTCTGGCGGCTGGGGAGCGTCGGGGAGGCCGACCGGGTACTGGCGCCGGAAAAGCGTTTCCGCCCCGCGGAGCTTACCTTTGCAGATAAGGTTCTGCGGGAGCTCCCGGGGCTGACGCTCCACGACGTCATGCTCCTTTCCATCGAGCGGTGCCGGGATTTATTCGCCACGCTTTCCCTCCCGGCACCGCTGGATGAGGCGGCAGCCCTTCTCCTGCGCGAAGTCGGGGCACGGCTCGGCTACCTCGTGGATGTGGGGCTCTCGTACCTCACCCTCGACCGCCAGTCCCGCACCCTTTCCGGTGGCGAGGTGCAGCGGATAAATCTCACCACGGCCCTCGGCACCTCCCTCGTGAACACCCTCTTCGTCCTCGACGAGCCCTCCATCGGTCTCCATCCCCGCGACATGGGCAGGGTGATCGGTGTCCTGGAAAAGCTGCGCGATGCCGGCAACACGCTACTCGTGGTGGAACACGACCCCCAAGTGATGCTCGCCGCCGACCGGGTGCTTGACCTTGGTCCCGGCCCCGGCGAGCTGGGGGGCGAGGTGATCTTCAACGGCACGCCGGCGGAGCTTTTGCGGGCAACCCGCTCCGTCACCGGCACCTACCTCTCGGGGCGGAAGCGGGTGAGCGTCGACGCTCCGCCCCGGCCGGTACGAAAGAAGGGCCCGCACCTGGAAATCCTCGGTGCCTCTGCCCACAACCTGAAGGGGATCGACGTCCGTATCCCCCTCAACCATTTCGTTGTCATCACCGGCGTTTCGGGGAGCGGCAAGTCCACCCTTGTGGGCGACATCCTCCACCGGGGGATGCTCAAGCTCCTTGGTCGCCCCACCGAGGAGCCGGGCGCGCACCGGCAGATCCGGGGGCACGAGTCCCTGGCCGACGTCCTTCTCGTGGACCAGTCCCCCATCGGCAGGACCACCCGTTCGAACCCGGCGAGCTACGTGGGCGCCTTCGACGCCATCAGGAAACTTTTCGCCGCCGAGCCGCTGGCAAAGGAGCGGGGCTACGGCGCCGGCAGCTTCA
>DATDMX010000118.1:0-2131 GCA_036518575.1 Geobacteraceae bacterium
TGAGGGCGATGAGCGTTTTCCCGCTCCCCACGTCCCCTTGAACGAGCCGGTGCATGGGATGGGGGGCCATCATGTCCTCTTTGATTTCGGAGAGGACACGGCGCTGGGCAGCGGTCATCTGGAAGGGGAGGAGGCGGATGAGTTCCTTCGTGTAGCGGTGGGTGACCTTGAAGGGGATTCCTTCCTCCAGCGTGATTCCTTGTCGCTTGAGGGCGAGGCCGAGTTCCAGGTAGAAGAACTCGTCAAAGACGAGGGTGCGATGGCCGGCGGTGGCGCCATCGTTAAGAAGCTTTAGTTCCTCCTGCGCCGCCGGCAGGTGTACCTGACGGAGAGCCTCGGGAAGGGGGATGAGCCCGTGGCGTTCCCGGGTTGCTGCGGGGAGGTGGCTCGGTATCGCAGCGGCAAAACCATCCACCACCCCTTTCACGATGAGGCGCATGGTTCGTTGCTGGATTCCTTCGGTGAGCGGATAAACCGGCACGATGCGGCCGAAGTTTACCGGGTCGGCTGCCAGTCGTGCGGCGGGGTCTTCATCTGCAGCAAGCCACTCAACTTCCGGGTGATGCACTTCTCGCTGGTAGCCGTATTGGGAGACCTCGCCGGTGAAAATCCCCCGGCGATCGAGCTGCCAGGCTTTTTTCATGAAGGCCGGATTGCAGTTGAACCATTTGAGGGTGATGATACCGCTCGGGTCCTGCACGACTGCCTCGAAGAAGCGCCGCCCGCCGCGGCTGGCAACGGGGCCGGCGCTCACCACCTGGCCGAAAAAGACTTCCGTGCAACCGGGTCTCAGCTTCCCGATGGGACGAAGCTCCCGCCGGTCCTCATAACGATTGGGGATGAGGTAGAGGGCATCTTCAACGGTGACGATCCCTTTTTTTGCGAGAGCAGCTGAAAGGCGCGGGCCTACGCCCTTGATGAACTGAATTGAAGTTGTGAGTTCCGGGCCGGGCGCCTCAGGTGAGGAGCCCTTGGAGACAGGTGGTTCGTGAAGAGGGGTCAGCACGATGCGACCCGCAGCATCCGTTTCCAGGCTTAGTCGGCTGCCGGGGCGCAGACCGAGGCTGGCGAGGAGCTCTGACGGGATCGCCAGACTGTGCGTATCGTCGAGGGTGATGATTCGCATGGAGAGCCTGCTTATTTCTTCTGCAACAGCCAGAGGCGGCCGTTGTTGGACCGGGCCTCGTACATGCCGCTGAGGACTGTGTCGACCATGTCGTTGTATCGAGCGAACCCCTGCGGGTCGAAGAAGATCTTGACGTCTTTGTTACTGGCGAGAAATCGAACGATGCGGTTATAGTCCTCGCGCCAGAAGAGATCGAGCAGGCCGGGATTGATGGCCGCGACGGTATGGGAGAAACCGTAGTAATAGGCCTGGTGGTAGTTGCGGGAAAGGATGAGGACCTTTTCGTTCTCCTGGGTGTGTGCCCGAATAAAGCGGGCGTTGTCGGCTATTGTCATATTTTCCCCGGAGCTGCCCACCTTGTTGGCGTCTTCAGTCACGAGGGCAGAGATGGCCGGGGCAGCATAGGTAAGCTGGCATACTGACCCGGCCAGGACGAAAACGATGAGTGCCCAGGGTAAGAAATACCAGCCTTCGTCGCGGGCAGCGGACCGCAGCGATTCGGCAAAAAATGCCATGAGTATGAAAGCGTAGGTCGTGGCCCCGAGGAGCGTCCAGTTATGGCTGCGTCCCTGATAGTACATGAAGGCACCGATACCATGTATGGTGACAAGAAGGATGAGGGCGTGACGGGGTGTGAGGGTGCGGCCAATGACTGCAACGAGAAATGAGGCCAGGCCGAGGATAAAGACGAGTGCGATCAGATTCCAGGGGTGGATGAGGGGCATGGGAAGCATGTTGAATCCGAGCTCGGAAAAGACGCGAAACGTACGAAACATCTTGAAGAGCTCGGGGAACGAGCCGTAAGCGACCCGAATCGCCAGGGCGTAGGAGGAGAGGACGGCAATGGCGCAGAGAGCCGCCGATGAGAGAATCGAAACCATTCCCCGCAGTATGCGCCTGCGATCGGCGCCGAGAAGTTCGACCGCCAGCAGGAACACCACAAAGGCTGCGTACGTGAGAGTGCCGAATTCGGGATTCCACAGGATGCCCATTGCCAGGACGAGG
>DATDMX010000119.1:0-11718 GCA_036518575.1 Geobacteraceae bacterium
CATAACCATTTAACTTTGCAGTAATAGATGGTATGAGAACACCCAAGACGTGCATTCACAGGGGGGATACCATGGGGGCATTCAACAAGGAGTGGCTCTGCCAGCGAATCGTGGAGGAGAGCGGCGACGGGATTATTTTTGCCGACAAGGACGGGGTCATAAGGCTCTGGAACAGGGGAGCGGCGGCGATCTTCGGCTACAGCCGGGAGGAGGCCATCGGCCGCACCCTCGACCTCATCGTGCCCGAGAAATTGCGCAGCCGGCACTGGGAAGGGTTCGACCGGGTGATGGCGACGGGAACCACCCGCTACGGCCAGGAGGTCCTGGCGGTGCCGGCCGTGCGGCGCGACGGCAACCGCATTTCCATCGAATTCACCGTGGCGCTCGTCCATGACGCCGCCGGCAAGGTCATGGGGGTGGCCGCCATCATCCGCGATGTGACGGCCAGGTGGGAGCGGGAAAAGGCGTTGCGAGAACGAGTTGCAGAGTTGGAGGAATGATTTTTTCCCTGAACCGGCGCACTCTCCACCGCGTCCGGATTTGGGGCAGATTTGCTCAGGCCGATTGAGCGCACCCGCAGGCGTAGCAAGGCTACGTCGAGGATTGCGCGATTGAGGCCGGGGCGAAGATGCCCCGAAGGCGGGCGCGGTCCCCGCTCAGCGGCCGGAGCCGCTGAGCAGCCATTCTGCCCCTGCCAGCTTCCGCCGCGCCTCGCTCCAGTCCGGATTGAGACGCACCGCCTCCCGAAACTCCCCCACCGCCTCGGCGACGCGCCCCTGCTTGCCGAGCGTAATGGCCAGGTTGTAGTGGGCCTCGGCAAATGAGGGGCGAAGCCGCACTGCCTCGGCAAAATGAGCTTGCGCCTCGGCGATCCTCCCCTCGGCGTCGAGGGAAACGCCGAGATTGTACCACGCCTGGGCATAGGACGGATTTGCCCGGAGCGCCTCCCGATAGAAACGATCCCCTTCCGCACTCATCCCCTTGTCCGCATAGAGGGTCCCCAGATTGTTGAGGGCAATGAAGTTTCCCGGCACCGCCGCGGCCGCATGGGTAAAGAGCGTCATGCTGTCACGCCAAAACCCCGTCTGCCGCCGGGCCAGAAGCGCCAGCGGCACCATAACGGCCACGGCAAGAAAGCCGAGGAGCATCCTGCGCTGCGGCAGGCGGCGGCAGAGCTCCGCCGCCCCCCAGACAAGCGCGAGGAAGGGGCCGATGAGGGAAAGGTAGGTGTAGCGGTCCGCCATGGATTGAAGGCCCACCTGAACGATGCCGATGACGGGGAGAAGGATGACGAGGTACCAGAGCCAGCCGAAGAGAAGCCAGGGCCGCTCCCTTCTGAGCCGCACAGCCGCCGTCGTCACGACGGCGAGAAGACCAAGGGCCGCCACCGGCTCCCACCACGAAAGGTGCGGATAGGGGTAGAATACCGCCAGGTCCGCCGGCCAGACCATCTTCACGAGATAGCGCACGTAGGCCACGGGAATGTTGGCCAGGCGCTCGTCCAAGGAAATCTGGGTCAGCGAGGCGATGGTGTCCCCTTTTTTCTGGGCGACGACGGTGATGAGTGCTGAGCCGAGGGAAATAAGGAGGAAGGGGACCTTCTCGACCAGGAGGCGGCGCAGCGGGGTCGTGGTGAAGCGGCCGAGGGGCCACCAGTCGACGAGGAGGAGTATGAGAGGGAGCGTCACCACCATCGGCTTGGCGAGAAGCCCCAACACAAACAGGGCCAGCACCGCGAGGTAGCGCCCGATGGTCGGCCCCTTGGCGTAGCGCAGGTACGCGACCAAGGCGAGGAACCAGAAAAGCGCGGCGAGAAGGTCCTTTCGCTCCGCCACCCAGGCAACCGACTCCACATGGAGGGGGTGGACGGCAAAAAGAAGGGCAACGGCGGCGCTTCGCCAGGGAGCCCTGAAGAGTCGCACGAGGAGGAGGAAAAGGAGAAGGGTGTTTGCCCCGTGAAAGGCTAAATTCATGAGGTGGTGGCCGCGGGGGTCGAGGCCGAAGAGCTGGCAGTCCGCCATGTGGGAGAGCCAGGTGAGGGGGTGCCAGTTGGCTTCGTGGATGGCGGTGAAGGCCCAGACGAACCCGCGCCCCGTGAGGCCGGCGCGCACCATGGCGTTGTTGGTCACGTAGCCGTCGTCGTCATAGGTGACGAAGCCGTTGTGCGCCACCGGCGCGTAGACCGCCACGGTGACGATGAGGAGCAGGATGGCGAGGAGACGTGCGCCTCCTCTCCCTTCTTCAGAAGGGTCACACGGGGGGTGCGGTTTTTGTGGGGAAACGTCTTCGGGCATGGTGGCCAACCAATCGTCGGGTGGGGGCAGGGAAGCTCCCCCTTTCCCGCGAGTATGGCGCAAAGAGGGCCGGGAATCAAGGGGAACCATCGGAGCCCCTACCCCCGTCCACCTGAAAAGTTGAACCACCATCGCCCCTGTGGTACTATCGCCGCAAACACCCGGAACGGGAGGTTCGTGCCCATGAAACCGATCATCGTTACCGCTGCCACCAGCGGGGAACTCACCCTCCTCACTGACACCCTCGGCATGCGCCGCGAGACGGCCACAGTCCCGTTCAGAGTCCATGAAGGGAGTATGGGCGACCATGATGTCGTCCTGGCCGTGACCGGCATGGGGAAGGTGAACGCGGCGGCCTGCACCACGTGGCTCCTCGAGCGGTACACGCCCCGACTCCTCGTCTCCACCGGCTGTGCCGGCGCCTTTCCCGGCTGCGGTCTCGCGGTGGGGGACCTGGCCATCGCGTCGAGCGAAGTCTACGCCGACGAGGGGGTCCTCACCCCGGCCGGCTGGGAGCCGCTCCAGGCGATCGGCATCCCCCTCGTGGAGCGGGGCGGCCACCGTCACTTCAACGAGTTCCCCCTCTGCCTCACGGCGTCGGCCAAGGCGATGCAGCTTGCCGCCGCCCTTACCCTTCCCGTCCTGCGGGGGCGCTTCCTCACCGTCTCCACCTGCAGCGGCACCACGGCGCGGGGCGAGGAACTCAGGAGCCGCTTCAACGCCATCTGCGAGAACATGGAGGGTGCGGCGGTGGCCCACGTGGCGCTTCTCTACGGCGTCGACTGCCTGGAGGTACGCGGGGTGAGTAACCTCGTGGAAGACCGCGACCTCTCCCGCTGGAACATCCCCCTGGCCGCCGAAGCGGCACAACGCTTTCTCCGCAAGTTCATCGAGACGCTGTAGTAACCGAGGAAAACAACATGAGTGATAGCAGTAACAATACCAACGCCCCGGCCCACGCCACGATTGGCGAGCTGTATCCGGATGTCCGCAGGCTCCTCCTGTTCATAGCTTTCCAGGAGGCCGACGCGGAGTCGGAACCCAACTACCAGCAGATTATTTTCACCCCCGAAACCGAGGCGCTGTTCCGGTTCGACTGTTCGCGGGACCAATGCATGGGCGGGGGCTTCGACCTTACCCCGATCGTCGCTGACCTGATGAAGAACAAGGAAGTGAGGGTTCAGGGCCAACTTTCCTGCGAAGGGGCTCTCGGCCCCGGGGGAGAGCGGTGCGGGTTGCGGGCAGAATACCGCATTATTGTCGAATAGCTGGACAATCGGGAAATAAAGGAGAACGTGATGCTGCACATTGTTCAGGTAGTGCTATCCGGAAGCGCCGAGGCGCCGAAGGTTTATCTTGATGAAATGGCGGCGCAGGCCGCATTCGTGGCGTGTACGAAAACGTACTGGGCCCAGTCCTATACCGCCTACTGCGAGCGAAACGGCGTCGACAGCGCCCTGTTTTCGTCGGCACAGGCTTTTATCGCCTCCCTCGACCTGGCGGACAGAAGCAGAATCCATTACTGGACCCTGACGCCCGAAGATGCAGGGGCTGCCGGCATGGCAAGTCTGCCGGGCCTTGCGGAGCTGAATAAACGGCGGGAGGAAATCGAGCTGCTGGTGCGCGACGTGGAACAGGCCTCGGGCGCCGTCAGCAAGGGCCTGACCGACCTCCTGGAAACCGTCGCGGTCCTCACGGGCGAAGGGACCGGTGTCGCGGCCCCACAGGCCGGAAAGGATGCGCCGGGCCACCTGGTGGCCGCAGAGCCCCCTGCCACGCCCCCAACCGAGGCGGCGCCCCAGCCTTCCGCCGAGATGTACAACACCAAGGAATGGCGGGAGTATGTGGAGTCCATCAAGAACATGTGCGGCGGGAACCGGAGCGAATTCCACCTCTTCACCCGCCACGACTGGCGCCAAGCCGTGTACAGCGGACAGACCTCCTTCGAATACTGGGAATGGGTCGCGGCAACCATCGACCACTACATCGAGAAGGCCCAACAGGCGGGCTACTCAGTCGTCGAGGACCCGGACAAACCGGGCCGCTACCGGTTCAAGACGCCGGACGGCGTCGTGAGCGACATCTCCAACGAGGCCCAAGGGGAGGCGTGGTGTCGGGCCGGCCTCCACCTGGAAGGAAAATGATCCTCAAAAAAAGGAATTGTTCATGCAACCTCTACCCCTCGGTTTCTCCCCCTGCCCCAACGACACTTTCATCTTCCATGCCCTCGTCCATGGCCTTGTGGACACTTCCGGCCACACCTTCCGCGAGCGGTTGGAGGACGTTGAGACCCTGAACCGCCTCGTCCTTGCCGGGGAGCTCGACGTGAGCAAAATATCCTACGGGCTCCTGGGCTATGTGCGGGAGGAGTACGTGCTCCTGCGCGCGGGGGGAGCGCTCGGGCGCGGCTGCGGGCCGCTTCTGGTGGCCCGGGAGGAGATGGCCGTGGAGGAGTTGAGGGGCAAGCGGATCGCCGTGCCGGGCCGCTACACCACCGCCTTTCTCCTCCTGCGCCTGCGCGACCCGGCTCTCGACAACTTCCTCTTCCTCCCCTTCCACGAAATCATGCCCGCCGTGGTGCGGGGGGAGGCGGACGCCGGCCTCATCATCCACGAATCGCGCTTCACCTACCCCGACTACGGTCTCGTCAGGCTTCTCGACCTGGGGGAGTGGTGGGAAGGAAGCACCGGCCACCCCATCCCCCTCGGAGGTATCGTGGCGAAACGCTCCCTGGGGCAGGAGACGGTGGCCGCCATCGACCGGGCACTCACGGCGAGCGTTGCGTACGCCTTCGCTCACCCCGATGCGGCGACCCCTTACATCCGTGCCCACGCCCAGGAGATGAGCGACGAAGTCTGTGCCGCCCACATCGGCCTCTACGTGAACGATTTCTCCCGCGATCTCGGCCCGGAGGGGGAGAGCGCCGTCATTGACCTCCTCGGGCGCGCCGAGGCAGCCGGCCTCGTTCCCGCTTCATCCCTCGACCTCTTCGCTCCCTGACCTTCCCGCCCCCTCCGCCACCGCGATTCCGTCACGCTTTGTTGTTAGCGCCCGCACAGTAATCTTTCTTTTCTGTGGTATAGTTGTTTTCGCATGTACCCGACGGGAAAGAGGGCCCTCCTTTGACGGAAGCACGCCAGCGAACCATCCTCGTGGTGGACGATGACAGCCAGATCCTTGAACTCCTGACATCGGTTCTGGAGAAGAAAGGGTATTGCGTGGCAGGGGCGGGGAGCGCCCGGGACGCCCTCACCAGGCTGGAGAACTCTCCCGACGCAATCGACGTAGCGCTTTCCGACGTGAGACTCCCCGAAATGTCCGGCATCGAGCTCCTGGAGCAGCTCCACCGCATCAGGCCGGAACTTCCGGTGATCCTCATGACCGCCTTTGCCGACCTGAAGGTGACCGAGCAGGCCATCAAGAAGCACGCCTTCGATTTCATCACCAAGCCCATCACGTTCGACGATCTCCTCGCCTCCGTGGCAAAGGCCGTGGAGCACGTGACGCTCCTCGAACTGGAAAAGGACTACCTCGTCGCCCTGGAAGAGACGGTGGGCAAGAAGAGCCGCCAACTCCTCATGGAACACGAGGAGCGCGAGCACCTCTTCCGTCTCGTGGAATCCATCAAGAACGAGTGGGTGCGGACCATGGACTGTATCGGCGACATGGTCATCCTCGCCGACGCGGACGGCAAAATCCGACGCTGTAACCGGGCACTACGCGACTTCGTCTCCACCGACTACCACGAGATACTCGGCTCCCCCTGGCAGCCCCTCCTTGCCGGGCACGGCCTCCACGTCCCCTTTCCCTCCCTGCCGGGAACGCACATCTGGCACGAGACGAGCGACCGCTGGTTCAACTGCACGTCGTACCCCTTCACCGACATCCCCGGCAGTAAGGTCATCGGCTACGTCATTACCATCGTCGACACCACCGAGTTGAAGAAGACCGCCGATGATCTCGCCCTCGCCTACCAGGATCTGAAAACGACCCAGGCCCAGATGCTCCAGCGGGAAAAGATGGCCTCCATCGGCCAGCTGGCCGCAGGCGTCGCCCACGAGATCAACAACCCCATCGGCTTCATTACGAGCAATCTCGGCACCCTCGGCAAGTACGTGGAACGACTGGCCTCCTTCGTCAACCGCCAGAGCGAACTCTGTGCCGCCACGACGCCCGAGCCGGTGCAGGCGGAGCTGGATGCGGCGCGCCAAGAGCTCAAAATCGACCACATCCTGCAGGACATCGCGCCCCTCATCGCCGAATCCCTCGACGGGGCCGGCCGGGTGCGCGCCATCGTGCAGAACATGAAGTCGTTCTCCCGGTCGGACGAGGGGGACTACAAGGTGGCCGACATTATCGAATGCGTGGAGAGCGCCGTCAACATCGCCTGGAACGAACTGAAATACAAGGCGGAACTCCACAAGAACTACGGTAAGGTACCGGCTGTCAAATGCTACCCGCAGCAGCTCAACCAGGTTTTCATGAACCTCCTCGTCAATGCGGCCCACGCCATCGAGAAGCAGGGCGAAATCACCATCGACGCCCGCGAAGAGAACGGCGAGATTCTCGTCTCCATCAGCGACACGGGGTGCGGCATAGCCCCGGAGCACCTGCCGAGGATTTTTGAGCCCTTCTTTACCACCAAGGACGTGGGCAAGGGCACGGGACTAGGGCTTTCCATAAGCTACGACATCATCAAGAAACACTCGGGTGACATTACGGTGCGGAGCGAGCCGGGCAAGGGAACGACTTTCACCGTCAGAATTCCAGTAACATGAGCCTCACAACGGGAGCGGAACATGAGCGATAACGTACTGTTTGTGGACGACGAGGAGTATGTCCTCAAGGCGCTGCAGCGGGTCTGCGCCGATGACGACAGCATCAGGGCGGTGACGGCATCGAGTGCCGCCGAGGCGCTGCGCATCATGGAAAACATGGAGATTGCCGTCCTCGTCTCCGACCATCGCATGCCGGGGACCACCGGTACCGACCTCCTCAAGCAGGCGAAGCACATCTCTCGCGACACGGTGAAGATTCTCATGACCGGCTACGCGGACCTTCCCACCGCCATCGACGCCATCAACAGCTGCGAGGTGTTTCGCTTCATCGTCAAACCGTGGAACAACGAAGCCCTGCTGGAAACGGTACACGAAGGGATCAACCGCTACCGCCTCACCCAGTCGCTGCGCCGCGAGGACGAGGCGGTCTTTCGCTCCCTCGGCCAGACCATCGAGCTGAAGGACCGCTATACCAAGGGGCACTGCGACCGCGTGGCAAGCTACGCCCTCATGATCGCCGAAGGGCTCAACCTCGCCGAGGAGTTTCAGGAGTCGATCAAGCAGGGGAGCTGGCTGCACGACTGTGGCAAGATAGGGATTCCCGAGGCGGTCCTCAACTTCGAGGGGACCCTCAACGAACGGGAATTCGAGACCATCAGGAAGCACCCCATCTGGGGAGCCGAAGTCGCGCGGCAGGCTGATCTTCCCAAAGAGGTGATCAACATCATTCTCTACCACCACGAGCGTTTCGACGGGCAGGGCTACCCCCACGGCCTCGCCGGCGAGGCGATTCCGCTGGAAGCCCGCATCGTGGCCGTGGCCGACACGTATGATGCCCTCACCTCCGACCGCCCCTATCACAAGGCCTTCCATTGGCAGAAGGCTCTCGGCATTCTGGAGGAAATCAAGGGGCGTTGTCTCGATCCCGCACTGGTGGAGATCTTTCTCGCCAAGGTCAACGCACTGACCGAGAAATAGAGGGAGCATCCTTGATCGAGTTCGACGAACAAGAACGGCGCATGGTGCTGAAGCTGGTCTACTACGGACCGGCCCTGTCGGGGAAGACGACCAATCTTCTCCGGCTGCACGACCTTCTGTCCCGGGAGGGGCGGGGTGAACTCATGATGCTCGACACGACCGACGACCGGACCATCTTCTTCGACCTTCTCCCCTTCTTCCTCGTGGCCCCGAGCGGACTCAAGATCAAGGTCAAGGTCTACACCGTACCCGGTCAGGTGAAGCATGACGCCACCCGCAAGGCGGTCCTCCAGCGGGCCGACGGCGTCGCCTTTATCGCCGACTCCCGCATGGCCGAAGGGGGAAACAACATGGCGAGCTTCGACAATCTGGAAAAGAATCTCGCCTATGTCGGCCTCGACATCGACAAGCTCCCCCTCGTAATCCAGTTCAACAAGCGAGACCTGCCCGAGGTGGTCAAAGAGGAAGAACTACGATCCACGTGGGAACCGACGGGCATTCCGGTCATCATGGCCTCGGCCCTGGAGGGATGGGGTGTGGTGGAGACGTTCGGCACGCTGGCGGAACTCGTCTACGCCAACCTCGACCAGCGCCACCACCTCGGAGCCAATCACGGCCTGACACAGCAGGAGTTCGTGCAACGGCTCACGACGAGGAGCAACGAATGAAACGGCGTCCCCCCTTCGTGGTCGGCGCTGAAAAGCGGCTGACCGACATCATCGGCACGGCGGAGGTCACCCCGCTCCTCTTGGGCGCAGTGAAGGCCGGCGCCGCCTCCGCGGCCGTGCTCGCCCCGGAGGGGGATGTGCTCTGGGAGGCGGGAAAACCCTGCAATCCCGCCGAGACGAAGGGAAGCATACCCATCGTGCTCGAAGGAGAGCCTGCCGGCAGCCTTGTCGTATCGGGGAACGGCGCGGGCGGCGACGCAGTGAAGGGGATCGCCGCCATCACCCACACCGCCGTGCAGACCCTCGTCAACGCCAGCCTGAAACGGATTCTCACCACCGAAATCCACACTTCCGTGGTGAACCAGTCCTACAAGGAACTCCTGGAGATCAACAAATCTCTCTCCGCCTCCGAAGCGCGCTACCGGGAACTGGCCGCCACCCTGGAGAAGAAGGTGGAGGAGCGGACCGCCGAGCTCCAGCGTGCCCATACCCGACTCCTGCAGCAGGAAAAAATGGCCTCCATCGGCCAACTGGCGGCCGGCATGGCCCACGAGATCAACAACCCCCTGGGCTTTATCACGAGCAATATCCACTCCCTGCAAAAATACACGGCCCGGTTCATTCTCATGCTCGATTATTACTCTTCCCTTCTTGCGAGCGATCCGGCCTGTGAGCGACTCGCACGTCTCTCGGCCCGCAAGTGGGAGGAGCTCAAACTCGACTCAATCTGCGCCGATATCGATGATCTCATCGGCCAGAGCCTGGAGGGAGCGGAACGGATACGCAAGATCGTGAGCGATCTGAAGGGCTTCTCCCACGTGGACGACACCTCCGAGGGGATCGTCGATCTGAACGCCGAGATCGACCGCACCCTGAGCGTTCTCGAACACCGCTTCCCCGAAGGGACGGACATCGTCAAGAACTACCGGGAACTCCCCGGCTTCCGCTGCAACCCGGCGGTGGTCTGTCAGCTTTTTGTCAACATCGTGGAAAACGCCATCGAAGCCCGCGGCAAGGGCCTTCGGCTCATGATCAGCACCTTCGTCAACCACACTGCCATCACGGTCAGCTTCGCCGACAACGGTCCGGGCATTCCCGAAGATATGCGCACGAGGATTTTCGAGCCATTCTTCACCACCAAGGAGGTGGGAAGCGGCACCGGCATGGGACTGGCCGTGGTTCACGAAATCGTGACCGGCTATGAGGGAACGGTAGAGGTGACGTGCCCGGCTGCGGGAGGGACCATCGTCACCGTCAGCCTTCCTCTGCAAAGGAAGAACGATGTCGCGCTACTCTGAGCTTTTCAAGACATCCCCCCGCAAGGAGCGGGCCGACCTCGTCGTCGAGGAGGCGGTTGAAGAGGAAACTCCACGGGAGGAAGCCTTCACGCTCCTCTTCGTCGACGACGAGGAAGCCGTGCTCTCTGCCCTGCAGCGCATCTTCATCGAAGAAAACTATCGTATCTTCACGGCCATTTCCGCCGACAAGGCCCTCGCCGTCATGAACAGCGAAAAGGTCCACCTCGTCATCACCGACCACCGCATGCCGGGGATGACCGGGGCGGAGCTCCTCAAGGAAATCAAGCTGCGCTGGCCGGAAACCATCCGCATCATGCTCACCGGCTATGCCGACGTCCAGTCCATCATGGGGGCGGTGAAGGATGGAGCGGTCTACAAGTTCATCACCAAGCCGTGGAATGATGAAGACCTGCGCCTCACGGTGAGCCTGGCGCTCCAGCAATACGTGCTCATGCAGGAAAACCGGCGCCTCAAGGATATCGCCCGCAAGCAGCAGATGAAGATCAAGAACTACGCGGGGCTCTTCGACGAAAACCGCGGCATGCTCGGCTCAATACTCGTCAATGCCGGCCTTCTGAAGAAAGAGGAGGTGGAACGGGCGCAGGGCGAGGCGCGGGAGGGAGAGTTTCTCGGCGAAGTCCTCGTGCGGCTGGGGCTCATCACCGAGGCAAAGATCATCAAGGCTCTCCAGGATCACCTCAACATCGAGTACCTCGACCTGCGGGAGGTATCGCTCAACCCCGCAGCGGCGAAGTTCCTCCCCCGCGATCTGTGCGAGCGCAACCGCATGCTGCCCATCAAGCTCGACGGAAGGCAGCTCGTCTTGGCCATGGCCGATCCCTCGGACATTTACAAGTGCGACAACATCGCCCTCATGACGGGCCTCAAGGTGACCCCGGTCATCGCGGCGAGCTCCGAAATCCTCGCCCAGCTGAAGAAGGTCTTCGGGGAGCAGGGGGAGCAGGCGCCGGAGGAGGAAGAAGACCTCACCGACATCGAGCAGATCGACGAGATCGACATCGTCATCGAGGAGGAGGAGAAGGAACTCAATGTCCAGGAGCTCATCGGCTCCTCCGAGGTTCCCCCCATCATCAGGATCGTCAACGCCATCATCTCCGAGGCGATCCGCATGGGTGCGAGCGACATCCACATCGAGCCGAAGCTCAAGTACTCGGTGGTCCGTTTCCGCATCGACGGCATGCTCCAGACCAAGATCAAGATACCCGCCGACCTCCACCCGGCTACCATCTCGCGCATTAAAATTCTGGCCAAGATGGACATCTCCGAGCGGCGCCGTCCCCAGGACGGCCGGATCACCGTCCGGGCCGGCACGAGGATCGTCGACATGCGGGTCTCCTCCATGCCGACCCTGAACGGCGAGAAGATGGTGCTGCGCATCCTCGACAAGAGCGCCGCCATAAAGAACCTCACGGACCTCGGCGTTCTTCCCGACGACCTGAAGAAGATCACCACCATCGTGAAGAAACCCCAGGGGGTCATCATCTCCACCGGCCCCACGGGAAGCGGCAAGACCACCATGCTTTATTCCATCCTCTCCGCCATGATGGAGGGGAGCAAGAACTTCGAGACCATCGAGGAACCGGTGGAATATTTCCTGGAGGAGGCAAACCAGGTGGCAGTCCGGGACAGGATCGGCCTGACTTTCGCCCAGGTGCTGCGGGCCACCCTGCGGCAGGACCCC
>DATDMX010000120.1:0-5624 GCA_036518575.1 Geobacteraceae bacterium
ATCTTCATCACCCAGGCGATCAGAAAGAGGCTCGATATCCTCATCAACCGGACAAGCTCCCCTTACCTGATCACGACACCCAGGGGAACCAGGCTCAACAGCACCGACTTTGCCAAGGCCTGGAAAAGGGGGGTGGATCAAGCCGGAATAGCTCCCATGACTTCCTATTCGGCCCGTCACTCCTTCGCCGCCTGGAGTCTGACTATCGGGATCAATCCCCTTCGCCTGTTCGGCCTCATGGGTCATGCAAGCAAGCAGATGGTATTTGAGGTTTACGGAAACTACGTGGAAGGTCTGGAGGATGATGCGGAGGAAATCTTCGAATACTTCGGTCAGGACTTCATCGCGCCCCGAAAAAGAAAATCCCCGGTTCCGTATGGGTACAGTACCGGGGACAGTCTTGGAAGTTCCGCTATAACTACCGGAACCTATTAAGCTTTTTTGGAGCGGGAAACGGGATTCGAACCCGCGACTTCAACCTTGGCAAGGTTGCACTCTACCACTGAGTTATTCCCGCTCAACGAGCCTCTGTTTATAGCAAACGACGCCTCGCCCGTCAACACTTTTTTGTCATGCCGGATAAAAAAATCAGGCAATGAGGCGACAGGCATCCGGAGAGCTCGCGGAGTCGGCCACGATGATGCCATCCCTCAACTGGATGGTACGATCCGTGTAGCAACAGTTCTCCGGATTGTGCGTCACCATGATGACGGTCTGGCCGCCCCGATTGAGCTCCTGAAAAAGCGCCATGATCTCGGCACTTGTCTTCGTGTCGAGGTTCCCGGTCGGCTCATCGGCGAGGATGATCCGCGGGCGGTTGACGATGGCCCGCGCGATGGCCACCCTCTCCTGCTCGCCACCGGAAAGGCGGTTCGGCAGCCGGTCTCCCTTGCCCCCGAGCCCGACACGGTCGAGAGCCTCACGTGCTGCCGCGATCTTCTCGTCCCGCTTCATGCGGGAGATGGCCAGGGGAAGCATCACGTTCTCAAGGGCGGTGAGATACGGGATGAGATGAAATGACTGGAAGACGAAGCCAAGGTTGGCGGCCCGAAAATCCGCAAGCTGTTCGCAGCCCAGATCGTACAGCCGCTCCCCAGCCATCGTAACGGTCCCGGTACTCGGGTGGTTCATCCCGCCCAGAACCGAAAGAAGCGTGCTCTTCCCCGACCCTGACTGCCCCATGATGGTCAGGAATTCTCCCGGCTCGATGGCAAGGCTCACCCCCCGCAACGCCTCCACCGTCTCGTCACCGCTCGTGTAATGTTTCGTCAGATCGAATATCTCGATAAGTGCCATAACGTTTCTCTTCCCGTTTAGATTATAGTGCTCTCAGGGCTTCGGTCGGGTCCATCCTGCTGGCATGGAGAGCCGGGTAGAGGCTTGCCAGCACGCCGAGGAGGAGCGAGAGCGCAACCGAACCAACAGCTACCTGCGGGTCCCACGCCAGGAGCGCCCCTTTCCCTTCGGTCATAAAGGGAAGTGCCAACTTTGCCCCGCCCATACCTGTGGCGTAACCGAGAAGGCCGGCCGCCAGACTTACGAGGGAAGCTTCCGTCAGGATGATCCGCACGATGTGGCGCTGGCGAAAGCCGATGGCACGGAATACGCCGATCTCCGTGGTTCGCTCGTTGACGCTCCCCATCATGGTAACGAAGACGACGAGTGAGCCGATGAATACCACCACGGCCGCCATGGCGACGGAAAAGCGCCTGAACTGCTCGAGCGCCGAGAGGCGTCCCGCGACCACCTGCTGGATGGCGGAAACCTTGGCGTCAGGAAGCTTCTCGGCGATCTGCGTCACCATGTCGCCGATGGGGCACCCGGAGCAAAGCGCGGCCACCTCCACGAGCGTTATCTTCCCCTCTTTGCCGAGGAGCCGCTGTGCCCTTGCCAGCGGGGCGAAGACGAGGGCATCGTCCTGGGAGCCGGTCTGGTCGAGAATCCCCGCGACCTTGAACTTTTCTCCCTTTATCGTCACCTGGTCGCCGGTCATGACGCCAAGGGCGGTGGCAGCATCACTTCCCAGAAGAAGTTCGTCGTCTCGCCGAGGAGCTTCGCCGAATATCTTCCACCACTGCTTCATCTTCAGCTCGTCCGCAAACCGGACCCCGACGAGAAGGACGTTGCGCTCCCCCGACCTGACACTCCCCATGACCTTGGGAGAGACAGCCGAAACGTTTCGGCTGTTCCTGATGGTGGTGATTTTCGAGAGATCCTCCTCCCGTATCTCCTTCTGGTCGAATGTCACCCCCCCGAGGCTTATGCCGCCGTAATTCATGGTGAGATCATTGCTCTGGGGAGTTATGAGGATATTTGCCCCGAACTCGTCCATCTTCCGCTCGATGTTACTCGCCATCGACTTGCCGAGGGTGACGAGTGTCACGATGGTGGCGATTCCCACGAGGAGGCCGAGGGTGAGAAAGGCCATCTTGGCCTTGCGACGGCGCAGATTGTTGATGGCTATGGTATGAAGTTTCATATCGTTTCTGTGAGCCGGTGAGTCACATCAGAAGAACCGGCTCCCCCCCTTGATATCGGCCACGGAAATAACGACGTTGTCTCCAGCCAGGCGGCTGGCGAGATAGGAGGGATTGCAGCCACCCACCTCATGCGGTCCGATGCGGTCGATGGCGAATTTCTTCCTGCAGTTGCGGCAGAGCATGAAACTTCCTTGCTGCTCATACCCCTTCTTTTCCCGGTAGCAGACGTCGCAGGCGTCGAATGCGGTCCTGACGGAGCCGTCGGCGGCCCTCACGACGAAGAAAACGATCTCCTTGCCGTTGTCGCTCAGGCGGAAATAGTGCGCCTTGCCGTCGGCAACCTTGGCCAGTGCAATCGTTACGGCGCCGTTGGCCGGTTTCACTTTTTCCCCTTTGCCAAACCCCGGAATGGTAAGGGCACAGACGATGCCCACACCGGCCAGCACTACCGCACCGGCCAATAATGCCGTCTTCACAAGAGATGATGCACGCTTACTCATGGTTTTTTTCCTTCCTCTGAACGTTTAGTGGCGCAGCAGGCGCACCCGCCGCTCGGTTCGAGCCGTGAGGGATTACTTCCGGTCTGGCGACGGTAGTCGACCGCACTGACCACCTGCAGAATCGAGCTGCCGTACCCCGCTTCGGTGACGGAGGTGGCGATGCGTTCGGGGGCGACTTTCTTGGAGTCGTAGCCGACGATGACTCGTCCGCCGTCCACATCAACCTTCACGGATGCGACGCCCTTTTCCCGCTTGAGAGCGGTGGTGATTCGGCCAGCACAGGCTCCGCAGGTCATCCCCGTCGTCTTCAAGACTGCGACCCGGTCTGCCGCTGCCTCGAGCCGAACGGAGAAGGCACATATCCCTACAACCACCACTGCCGCCAGGACAAGGACCACGTTGAGCCATTGTCTTTTCGCCATACGTTCCTCCACGTTCCCTGCTCTACCCTACGCTGACACTCCAGTTCAATCTCCATACCATAAACATTTATTGTGTCATCTCAACTAGTTACAACATTCCAGGCCTTCTTAGACTGCGAGAGTGGGGAATATCGGACAGCCGTTTGTAGCATTTTCTACACTTGAAGCTCTGACGAAATGCTGCCGGAAGGTATACTTAGTGGGGAACGAATGGCGGGGTCAACCGAAAGGAGAACAGAACAGACCATGGGACGCCTTACCAACCGCATCCTGGCCAGGATTTACACGGCATTTCCTCATCTTGCCGCCGCATGGGGGAAGAAACTCGCCGCCGACGGAAGTCCGATCCCCTGGACCGTCCCCCGTACGCCGCTGCGAGAAGCCGTGGTGGCACTCGTCACGACAGGCGGGGTGCATCTTCTCACCCAGCCCCCCTTCGACATGACGGACAAGCAAGGTGACGCCAGTTGGCGCGAGATACCGCCGGAAGCGCCGCGGGAACAGCTCACCATTACCCACGACTACTACGACCACCGGGACGCCGAGGCCGACCTTAATCTCGTCTTCCCGACGCAGCGGCTGAAGGAGTTCGTGACGGCGGGGGCCCTAAAGGAACTCCATTCGCCGGCCTACTCCCTTATGGGACACATCGATGGCGATCAACTCCGGCGACTGCGTGGCGAGACGGCCCCTGCCCTAGCCCGACGGCTGGCGGCGGCCGGCGTGGATTATGCCCTTCTTGTTCCCGCCTGAGGAAGCTGCAACCGGTCCGTGGGACTGGTGGCACGGGCAATCGAGGCAGCTGGCATCCCGACGGTGGCCATTTCCATCGTGCGCGAGGTGACGGAAAAGACGCCACCACCGCGGGCGCTTTATCTACGCTTTCCCTTCGGGCACGCCCTCGGAGAGGCAGGCAACAGAAATCAGCAGCTCCACATTCTCTCCCTCGCCTTCCAGCTCCTCTTTGACGCGACAGAGCCGGGAACCATCCGCGAAGCCGGGCTTCACTGGCGACGGGGAAGCTACCCTCTTCCCGATTGGGATGCGCTTCGTGCCCTCTCCCCGCCCGGGTGACACCTATCCCTTCACGTCGATCACACTATTCAACTCGTCGAGCAGAGCATCCACGTCCACCCGATGGACGCCGGCGCCGTGCTCCAGGGCCTCGTAGTCGGCAATCTGGCACTCGTAACAGTCGAGCCCGTGACGCCGGAATACCGACAACGTCTGTGGGTAACGGCGGATAATTTCACCGATGACCATCGTTCGATCAATCATGTTCCTCTCCCTCGGGACGAAAAAAGGCGAGGAAGTATCTTCCTCGCCCTTCTTTTCCACCTATGTGGTACGTTGAAATCGCAACCGGCACCTCGTTACCGAGACTTGTTCAGGAGGATCGTCAGGCCAGATCCTGTACCCCTTGGTAGATGATGTCGAACAGCTCGGGGATATCCTTCTCCTCGATGCAGGAGAAGGCGATCCTGAGATCGGTCTTGCCGATGGAGATGCCGCCGACGCCGTACTTGTCGAGGAGGTGGACCCGCAGCTTCTCGGCATCGACGGTCTTGAGCTTCAAGCACATGAAGTAGCCGGAGTTGAACGGGTAGTAGGTCCAGGCGGAATCGTACTTGCCGCTGTTGAGGACTTCCTTGACCTTAAGGGCGCGGCCTTTCAGCACCTGGAACTTCTCTTCCTTCTGCTCCAGGAATTTCGGGGAACGGAGCGCCTCGATGGCAAAGGTCTGGGAGGGGTGGGGGCAGTTGGAGATCCGGGCGCGGATGATCCCCATGGCCTTCTTCTCCAGAGCGGTCATGACACGGGCGTTCTCGAAGCTGTTGCCGTCGGCGAAGGTGATGAAGCCGGTCCTGAACCCCCAGACGAACTCCTCCTTGGTGGCGCCGTCCAGCTTGACCGCCAGGATGCGCGGGTGGAGGTTGGCGAGCTTGCCGAAGAGCGACTCCTTCATGCTCTCCTCGTAGAAGAGGCCGAAGTAGGCGTCGTCGGTGACGGCAACGATGTTGCATCCGCTCTCGGCGGCTTCCTTGATGGCGGCAACGATGGCGTCACCTTCGGCAACGGTCGGGGTGTAGCCGCTCGGGTTGTTGGGGAAGTTCAGGATGACGATGGCTTTCCCCTTTTCCTCGGCGCTGTTCTTCAGCTCGGCCTTGAAGGCGTCCACGTCATAGCCGCCGGCCACGGTGAAGGTCGGGAACTTCCGCATG
>DATDMX010000121.1:0-4103 GCA_036518575.1 Geobacteraceae bacterium
GTAGCGCCCAAGCGTCTCGTAGATGCCGGACAGATGAAGGTAGAGATCGAGACGACCGGGGTTAGCTGCAATGGCGTCCCGGAGGAGAGCGACCCCCTTCTCGGGCTCCTTTTTCTCAAGGTACAGGTAGGCCATGTGGCCGAGGGCGTCGTAGTAATTGGGTGCGGAGGGGGGGATCTTACCGAACTCTTCGATGGCATGGTCGTAATCGTTCTTGTCCTCGTAAGCCGACGCAAGGTAAAAACGGATTTGGTGGGATTTCGGCTCCTGATCGAGAATCAGCGAAAACTCCTTGATCGCTTCGTCGTATCTCTCCAACTCCAGATAGATAAGCCCCATCTTCCTGTGTATGTCGAGCGTGCCGACACCACTGTGAGCGATCATATTGAGGAACGCAAGGGCCTCTTCCAGGCGGTGTTGCTGAATGAAAAGCTGGATAAGGTGCTGAATGACGTTATTGTTGAACGGGTTGACCTCCAGGAGTTGCTTGTAGGTCGTAATGGCGTCATCGAAGAGCCCCTGCGTTTCCTGGGCAACGCCGAGATCGATAAGTGCCTGCTCGAAATCGGGCTTCAGTTCGACGGCCTTCTTGTAATAGCCGATGGCTTCGCCAAAAAGCTTCATCTGATCGTAGGTTTTCCCAAGGTAGTAATAACCCAGCGAGGAATCGGGAGAAATCTTGATCAACTCCTTGAGGGTCGCCACCGCCTCCTCATATTCGAAGGTCTTCACGTAGGCGATGGCCAGGTGAAAATAGACTTCTTCCTTGGAGGGGTCGATGGCTATTGCTTTCTTGTAGTGCTCGATCGCCTCCTTGTCTTTCTTCAGCCCGGTCAAGATGTTTCCGTAAAGGAGCTGGGCGTCAAAAAACTTGGGATCGAGGCTGGTGGCCGTCTCGCATTCGTTGAGAGCGTCCTGGATACGATTCATTTTCAGCAGAATCGTCGCCTTGGCGGTGTGCAGAAATGCCGAGCCGGGATCGCCTTCCAGGGCAGCCTGAAGCAGAGCCATGGCCCCCTCTATGTCACCATCGAGGAAATGTATGCGGGAAAGCGAGTAATTGTACATGGTTCGCGAACCGGCGATATTGATTGCCGTGCGAGGGGCAGGCGGGGCAGACACTTCGGGAGGGGTTGTAGTGGCACAGGATGGAACGAACGCCAGTACCAGGACAATCACGAAAAAATTTCTGAATGTCATTTCTTTCCCTGGGAAAAAAACACCAGCCGTACTGTAAAGAGTTCCGTGGTGTAACGAATTCTCTACCGACGCCTGGCCTCTAGTAAAATCATGGAATATATCCTTTGAAAAATTAGCATAAATGAGAAGGAGCGTCAAACAAATATCTATTTGTGATACCGACTTGCGCGAGAACTGTGCAGGGGTCAAAAAAAAGCCCGGAGGGCTACCTCCAGGCTTCTTTTATGTAATTGATGTGCCGGGCTCATGCTTCCCAGATCCGTCGGTTGGGACTCGCGGTAGACCCACCGGGGCGCTCTTTGGCGACCGCACCGACTTTGCCCACCTGACGTCTCCACCTTTTTCGGCGGTTGTAACGCGCCTGGCGGATTTTAAGTACTGTTCGACGTCATGGCCGACAACACCAATTAATGCGGATGCTCCGGGTTACCGTATATCCTATGAGTCTCTGATCCTGGTCTCAACATCTCCAGAGGGTACGCTTCAGGCTTCCCTCTCCTGCAAGGGCTTGCTCACCGCGTCTGAACTCCTGGGAATCCGTTTGGTTAATAGTCAGGCAGCTCACATGATGATTACCTGTAACCCAGAGCATTTCAAAGATCGACTTTTGTTGTGATTCTATCGCGGTCCGAAGAGTTGTCAACGGGGCAAAACATTTTTTTCTTCTCCCGATGAAAAGCCTTACCCCCCGAACAGATGACCAATCTTGCCTGGCCAGACGAGGTCCAGGGTCATGTGCATGGTGAGGACAATCATGACGACCACGGTGACCCACGCGATGACGTTGAAGACCGGGCCATTACGATACTTACCCATGAGGTTCGCATCGTTCACCAGGAGTAGAATGAAAACGAGTACGAACGGCAATACAGCCCCGTTCACCACCTGTGAGAAGAACATGATGAGAATCAGTGGAGCATTGGGAATCAGAATGATGGCGGCGCTAATGACAATAATGACGGTAAAAAGCCAGAAGAACTGCGGAGCGCTCTTGAAGTCCTTGTCGATGCCCGATTCCCATCCCATGCCCTCACAGACATAGAACGCGGTGGACAGTGGCAAAATACAGGCAGCGAAAAGCGAGGCGTTGAAGAGGCCGAAGGCAAAGAGGGTGGAGGCATACCGGCCCACGAGCGGCTTCAGAGCCACGGCGGCGTCGGCAGCTGTTTCAACCTTCAACCCCTGCATATGAATGGTCGAGGCACACGCGACGACGATGAAGAAGGCCACGATTATGGCCATGACGCAGCCCACGATGACGTCCAGCTTGGAAAAGCTGTACTGATCGATGGTTACACCCTTTTCGACGACTGCAGATTGCTGGTAGAACTGCATCCAGGGAGCGATGGTCGTACCGACTACGCCGATCATCATGATGAGGTATGCACTATCGGATTTGAAGGTGGGCACGACGCTAGCTTTTAATACCACGTCCCATTTCGGCGCTGCCATGAAAGCCGCTATGGGATAGGCTATGTAAACCATGCAGGCAACGAGAAACACCTTTTCCACGAATTTGTATGAACCCTTTACCACCAGAAGCCAGACCAGCACGGCACTCACCGGCACCGAGATATACTTGCTGATGCCGAAGATTTCGAGGCTGGCGGCAATCCCCGCAAATTCAGAGACCGCGTTTCCCATGTTCGTCAGAAACAGGGCGATCATGACATAAAACGTGACCTTGACGCCAAACGACTCCCGGATAAGATCCGAAAGGCCCTTGCCGGTCACCGCCCCCATCCGGGCGCACATTTCCTGGATAACCACGAGGGCAACGGTCGTGGGAAGCATCGTCCAAAGAAGCGAGTAACCGAACTGGGCGCCGGCCAGGGAATAGGTCGTGATCCCGCCAGCGTCATTGTCCACGTTGGCGGTTATAATTCCCGGCCCGAGGATGGCGAGAAAAAGGACAATATTCTTGGTATTGACCTTGCGAATCGGCTTGAAAAGCCTTGTCAAACTGATGCCGGTAAACATGGGTATCTTTCTGGTTCAGTGATGGCGATGGCGGCGACGCTTGAGGGCGTACGGAAGGAACAATTCAAGAATATCGTCCACGGTCACGATCCCGGCCATCTTTCCCTCCTGATTGAGCACGGGGACGGCAATAAGGTTGTACTTGGCGATGATTTCCAGAATATCTTCCGGCGACGCCTCCACATCAACCGTCTTCAGACTGGTGGTCATGATGTCCGCTATGCTCGTGGCAATGGGAGTTATGAGGAGCTCCTTGAGGCTCACCACGCCGCAGAGTCTTTCTTCATTGTCGAGAATATAGGCGTAGAAGACGGTTTCGATATCGGGCCCGACGAGGCGAATCTCCTGTAGGGCATCGCCGACACTCATTTCCGCGGGAATGGAGAGAAACTCAGTGTTCATGAGACCGCCGGCAGTATCCTCCTCGTGCTCCATCAGCTCCTGTATGTCCTCCGCCTCTTCCTCGTCCATGAGTCCCAGCAACTCCTGGGCCTTCTCTTCGGGGAGGTCGCCGAGGACGTCCGCCGCCTCGTCCGGGTCCATCTCTTCCAGAATGTCCGAGGCCTGCTCGCTGTCCAGCTGGCTGATGACCCGGCTGCGCAGCTCCGGTTCCAGCTCGTGGATTGCCTCCCCCGCTGTTTCAGTATCGAGGGAGATAAGGACCGTCTGGATGTGTTTGGGGGGAAGCTGGGAAATAATGTCGGCGATATCCGCCGGGTGCATGTCCGCCATCTGGTCCCTCGCCATGGTGAGGGCAAGCCGGGACGAATTCATCTCCAGCGGCTGCACGTACTGCCAGCTGATCTCCTGGTGTGGCATTTCCTTCTGAAGAAGGCGGGCAACCTTGTCGCCGACCCTTTCGTACCCGAGCCGGCGCATGAGGCCGCGAAAACCAATATCGACCGAGAAAATTCCGAGCGTTT
>DATDMX010000122.1:0-6101 GCA_036518575.1 Geobacteraceae bacterium
GAAGAAAGAGCAGGAGGCAAAGACGCTGGAGACGAACCTCCAGGCGTTGCGCCAACAATATGCGGATCTTGGCAAGGAGAACGAAGGACTGAAGGGTGAGGTGTCTAAGCTCAACGGTCTCAAGGAAAAGCTCACCGGTGAGCGCGATACCCTAGCCAAGGAAAAAGGTCGCCTGGAGGCCGACAAGGCCGACTTGGAGAAAGTTCTCAAGGCGAAATCCGATACTCTGTCCCAGAATATCGTTGAACTGCGCCAAAAGGTTGCCGAGCTCCAAGGCGAGAATGGCAAGCTGCAGGAAACCATTGCCAAGCTGAAGGAGGATATCGCCAACCTCCAGAAGACCAAAGAGGAAGAGGTGCAGAAGACCAGCAAGACCTATGAGGACCTCCTCGACAAGATGAAAGGCGAGATATCCAAAGGAGAAGTCACCATTTCGGAGCTCAAGGGTAAACTCACCGTCAACATGGTGGAGGCGATCCTGTTCGATTCGGGCAAGGCTGTCGTTAAGCCCGAGGGGCTCAAGGTGCTGCAGAAAGTGGTCGACATCCTCAAGGGGGTCAAGGACAAGATGATCCGGATCGAGGGGCACACGGACAACGTTCCCATCCACACGGCCCAATTCCCGAGCAACTGGGAGCTGTCGGCGGCGCGGGCCATCAACGTCACGCGTTTCCTCCAGCAGCAGGGAATCGATCCGACGCTTCTTGCCGCTGTGGGATACGGCGAGTTCAAGCCGGTTGCTGACAACGACTCCAAGGAAGGCCGGGCGAAAAACCGGCGGATCGAAATTATTCTGGTGCCCAAGGAATAGGGAAGAGAGCGCGAGTGTCTCTCCCCGAGGGTAGCGTGTGAAAAAAAACAAGAAACCTCAACAGACAGCGAAAGCCAAGGAGTTCGCGACCACGCCCTTCAAATCGCTGAAGGGCGTGGTCGCGGCCGCCAATGCGACCAGTGCGACGAAACAGGCACCGCCTCCTCAACGCCCGGCGGCTCCCGATGCGGATGAGGACGCCTACTTTCTTCGAGCCATGGGTGAGGTGCGGCGCCTTGGCGCACCCGCAAAGGAGGATGGGCGCCTTGCGGTGACGACTTCTGCCGTTCCTCGCCGTATCGACGAGGAGGAGCGCCGCATCTTCCTCGCCGCACTCGATAGTCTCCAGCTCGACGTCACCTTTGTGGACGAGCTTCCCGACGATGTGGAGCCTCTGAAGCCCCTTCCGGTCAATCGGATGCGTCAGCTGAAGAGGGGCGTGATCCGCATCGATTACGAGCTTGACCTCCACGGTCTCACCCGTGACGAAGCGCTGGCAAGTCTCGGATTATTCATTACCGGTGCGTACAAGAGAGGTCAGCGGGCGGTCCTCGTTATCACCGGCAAGGGTCTCAACTCTCCGGAGGAGCCGGTGTTGCAGGGGGCGGTTATTGGCTGGTTGAGGGACAAGGGAAAAGGGATGGTGGCCGAATTTTCTCCCGCCCCGCGACAGATGGGGGGGGGCGGGGCACTTGTCGTTTTCCTCAAGGAGAAGAAGGAGCACTCGGAAGAAAAATGACGGCCGGAGCGACTGCGGCTGCAAAGGGAAACGCGGAAAAGCGCTTCCCTTTTTTGTTTTTGCAGGTTAGTAATGTCGAGTATAAGTGTTTCTTAATCATTGAATTGCCGTAACGATTGTGATAGATAGAAACGTTCCCCGCGTTCCGCTCTTTGCTCTAGGGCAGAGGCGAACCGGTCTGTGATGTAAGGGAAAGGAGGTGTCTGAACGGGGCCGGAATCGAAAGCGGCATGACGGGAAGGGAGATTTATCAATTTCTATGTGAAGGAGCTTTTCAGATGCAGAAGATTCTTGTTGGAATGTTTGCGGTACTGCTCATGACCGCCACTGCAGCCAGGGCCGAGCACAAACTGCTGATCACCGATGTCCTCGACGCCAAACAGATTGAGGCGCAGGCCGCCTTCGAATATTCACGGACCCACTACGGATTTAATGATGCGGGCGAGCCGGGACGCGTTATTGTCAACGCCACCGAGTCCCTCTATTCCCTCGGCGTCGGCCTGGGCCACGGCCTTGAAGTGACGGCTTCGATCCCCTACGTGTTCTCGGAGAACGAAAAGAAAGAATTCAACGATCCGGCTAGGGAACCGGAGTATGAAAAGAAGGACGGCTTCGGGGATTTCCGTTTCGGTGCCAAGTACAGCCTGCTCGACGAGAAGAAGGCGCCTGTTTCCGTTGTGGCCGGCGTCGACGTCAAGTTCGAGACCGCAGGCGGCCGGAACAATCCGGGGACGGGCACAACTGACGTGAGCCCCTATCTGGCGGCCAGCAAGAAGGTTGGCCACCATGCCACTCCGTACGCAGTTTATCGGGCGGTCATCAGCAACCATGGCCGTGCGGACAACCACGTGCTGAGCATTGGTTCGGAGAATGAAATCAACGAAAAGGTCACCATCGACGCTCGCTTGGACGCCGATTTCTCAACGGCTACGAACGCCCTTTCCAGCTTTCAAGCCTACTCGCTGGAGTTGGCCAGCTATGTGCAGATTTTCCACAACTTCTACGTCATTCCTTCGGTGGCCGTCGCTACCGGTTCGACGGCCTACAGCAAGGTTGCCGAGGTTCACTACGGTTCGCCGTTCGGTGTGCGTGGGGGTATCTCGCTTTACTACCTCTTCTAGCCTGCACGGGTGCAGCGTGCACTCCGCGCTGGAAATTTTCGGATGAAATGACGAAGCCCCCTTCTCGTGAAGGGGGCTTCGCTCTATCGACGTTATTCAACTTTTTCGAAACAGCCCTTGTCCTGGCACTGGGGGCATTTCTGCGGCTTGCACCGTCCCTCTTTCGTGAACCCGCAGCTTTTGCATTTCCACTCTGACATGATCTATCCTCCTTTCTAGCCCACCCGCTTCGACGGATTGGCGGTTCCTGGTTACAGTTGCGGGTGGAAGATGATATCCCCGCACTTCCCTGCAGACCTCTTTTCAGTATCCCCGGCTAACCACTTCCAGGTGTCCGTCCGTCGGGCAGAAGATCAACCCGTGAATCGGGACGTCCTTCGGGATGAGGGGGTTGCGCCGAATCTTTCCCACCACCTTTGCCACGTTTTCTTCAGGGCATGAGAAGGCTCCGAGCCAGCGCCCCAGGTCCGGAACATAGTCATCTATCACCTGCGGGTCGATTCCCCGTGCCACCATCCGTTCTTTCAACTCGTCGGCGTCCACTGAGGCCATACCGCAGTCGCGATGGCCGATGACGAACACCTCCTCGACACCCAGCAGGAATACGGCTGCCACGAGGCTTCGTATTACGCCGCCGTGGAGCGCGTCCACCAGGGTGTTGCCGGCATTCTTGATCACCTTGGCATCGCCGCGCCTGATTCCCATGGCCGGTTCGAGAAAATCGACCAAGCGGGTGTCCATGCACGTGAAAATCGCAAATTGCTTCTTGGGGTTTTTGGGCAACGGGGGGAATGCTCCCGGTCGCACGAACGATTTGTTGGCTTCAAGGATCGTATCGAGAAGTTTCATAGGGGCCTCCTGTCGGTTGCCGATGTGTTTACCCGGCTGATAAATGTTTGTGTCGTAAGGTCAGCGCATGACGATTGGTGCAGAGGAAACAATAGCGCAGTTTTAGTTAAAATAAAATATTTGGTTTTAAGTGAAACGGTATGCCGTAAACGATGCATTGTTATGCATGAGCCTCGCTTGGTTTTCAATGGGAAAATGCGTCTAGCCGGACAGGACGAATCCTCACGTTTCACAAGAAGTTGAGCTCGCTTACGGTCGAGCGAGGTTAACATGATATACTGGGAGGCACCAGGTTTGCCGAAAAAACTTTGCCGGGAGGTGGATGATGTTCGGCTGGTTTACGAGGAGGAAACCGGAGCCGCTTGTTTTCAGTGACAGCCTGGAAGCGTTTTCCTACGCATGCGGCCAGTCGGAGAATCGGCTTCTCGTCAATGCCGTTCTTCCTGCCCTCGTTGTGGAACAGGGACGGATGGGTGAGGAAGGTGAACGGTACTTTCTTCTCAGGCTTGCTACCGACACGGGGGAGAAAAAGATCTGGGCTTGTACCCTGAAGGAGGCGACCGATTTCCCGGGTATTGGCGACTTCGTCGGTTTCAGGGTAGTGAAGATAGCGAGCGATCTCCCCGAGGATGTCAACCTCATTGGCTACGTTGCTTTCAAACTGTTGCCCGAATACGTGAAATCCAAAGGATGGCGCATCAGCTCGAGCTACACTCCGCCCGACATCAAGCCGGAGTTGCACATGTGACCTCTCGTGTCTGCGAGAGCACGTTTGACGCCATGAGCACCATTGGCACCGTTAACTCCGGTGTCGACGTACGAGGAGGGAGTCGATGCCCGACGAACAGGAAATGATGGGGAAGGGAAAAGGAAGAGAGAGCAGGTGGGCCATCCATGTGTGTCGGGCCGGGCTTGCTGCTGCCCTTGTCGCAGTGGTCGCGGCGATTGCGTCAGGCTTCGGCAGCCGGGTAGGCTTGTGGGGGTTCCGAGGCGGCTTCAAGCTCCTGACCTGGGCCGCCTATTGCGGAGTGCTCGCAGTGACGCTTTCGCTGGTCGGCGAAGTGCTCGCCGTACGACAACGGCATCTGAAGGGTTGTTTCATTGCTCTTTGCGGCCTTGTCGTTGGGGCAGCTACGGTCGCCGTTCCCGTCTCCTGGCGCGTCAGCGCATCGCGGGTTCCCCCCATACACGACATCACCACCGATGTCGACCATCCGCCCCAATTCGTTGCCATTCTTCCCCTGCGCAAGAACGCGCTCAACCCGCCCGCCTACGGGGGAGCGGAAGTGGCAATCAAGCAGCGCGCCGCCTATCCCGACATCAAGACGGTGATTCTCACTGTGCCTCAAAAAGAGGCGTTCGAGCGGGCGCTCGACACTGCCCGAGCGCTGGGATGGCGAATTGTGGCCGCAGTGCCGACCGAAGGAAGGATTGAAGCGACTGACACCACCTTCTGGTTCGGTTTTACCGACGATGTCGTCATCCGTGTTTCCGCGGCGGATTACCGCGCGCTTGTGGATATCCGCTCCGTTTCCCGTGTCGGGCGAAGTGATGTAGGGACCAATGCCAAGCGCATTCGCGCGTTCATTGCCAAGCTGACCGGGGCGGGCTGAACCGGGGACGTCAGGAGTTCGGTTGAGCAGTGCCGCAGTACTTGCACGTGGCGCTTTTCCATTTAATGAACTCTCCGCAGGCGCTACAGCGTTTGAAGCCTCCGCGAACTTCACGCAGTGGTTTGTTGAAATAGATGACCAGGAGAAAGATGGGGAAAAGGGCGGAGAGGACCCCCCAGCCGATGACGCTCCTGCCGCGATGATAGGCGAAAACCCCGCCTATTATGCAGGGGACGAGCATGACGATGATGATGAACCATTCTGGTCTTATGGCTTCGTGCATGGGGCGAGCCTCCTCGATTCAGGTTACGTCAGGAGTTTGCGTTAATTGAGAAAAATGTCAAGACGATTCTTGACAGGCCTCGGTGTCGGATGACGGGACAGGGGTGCCGCCATTTGACGTACCAGTGTCCCTGAGTGTCTCATGAATTTTTCGTTGGTTTTTCCCTGCCTCGTGCTTTCAAGGTCTTTCGGCACACTGCCACTTGGCATTGAATTGGCTACGTCACCATCCTTATGCGAGGAACCGGGGCTGTGCCGTACCTAGCATCCCGATGAGAAGTCGTTACATTTCGTTGACTTTTGGCGTGCATTGGTGGTATTTGTCGCACATTCCCAAGCGACCTTGCCGGATACACCCCTTGTTGAAGATTCATTTTCCGGACAGTAAATCCCTGAGTTTCTCTCCGGTTTGCTCCGAATCCTGGAGTTCAAAGATGCGATGGAATCACAATCTGGCACTGGTCCTGATGCTGTTGTTGTCATTCAATGCGCTGCCGGCACTGGCCATCGATATCGATTACGACAAGCTCGCTCCTGTTCGAGGGCTTGGTATCAACGGCAGAATCATTGCCTTTTCAACGGGCAACGACCGGCCGGGCAGCCTAACGCACGCGTTTAATCTGGGGACGATGTCCCTGGACGACGAATGGCTCCGGACTGTCAGCTTCAAGAAAATCGAGCCCGCC
>DATDMX010000123.1:0-5088 GCA_036518575.1 Geobacteraceae bacterium
ATACTTTGAACGCACGGGAGGAAAAAATGAAAAGACTCATGGGTATTGTTGCAGCAGTGGCCGTTCTCTCCATCCTTGCGGTCCCGCTCACCGTTCAGGCTGCTGAGAAGGTGAAGGGTGAAGTGGTGATGAAGGCCGGCAAGAAGCTCCACCTCTTCCACAGCGGCACGGCCGACGTGAAGAAAGAGATCTGCCTGAAGGACGTGATCCCGGTCTATCGCGAGACCATGTCAGGAGGCCACACCACGGTCAAGGAGGTGGGGAAAGTGAAAGTGACCGGTTATGCCGGGGAACATTACTTCGAAGCCGAAGTGGTGAGCGGCGAGATCAAGGTGGGAGACATCGCTAAGAAGGAGACCGCTTCCTGCCTCGTGCAGCCCGCCAGGTGACGTCGGGCACCGACACTCCATTCCGACAGTCCGGGCCAACGGCGTCCCGGACCTCTCTTACCACACCCTCATTTCAGGAATCTCGCCTCGATAAAATCCGCAACCATGCCGGCGTCGTTAAGGTCGAGTAGCGGCACATCCAGCTCCAGCGGCTCGTCGCTGGCCACGGCCACGAGCGTCGGATCGTACTCCTCACCGCGGCAGAGAAGCGCGGCGCCAAGCTCTTTGCGGTGAACCTCGATCTTCGGCAGCAAGCCCTTCTTGAGCCCTTCGGTCAGGACGATGTCGACGTCGGTGAAATAAGTGGCGAGGAGTTCCTCGATGGGGGGAGGAGACGTGTGCTTTTTGATGAGCGCCAGCTTCTCCGAGGAGGAGATCAGCATGGTGTCGGCCCCGGCAGCGGCCAGGCGGTAGCTGTCCTTCCCCGGATGGTCGATGTTGAAGCGGTGGGCGTCGTGTTTTACGGCACCCACCCGGTAGCCTCTCTCCTTCAGGAGGGCGATGACCTTTTCCAGTAGGGTCGTCTTGCCGGTGCCCGATTTTGCCACGAAACAAACTGCTGTGACCGTCATGGCTCTCCTCCAATTTCCGCGCTGCATCTCGCTTCCGCACGCGATACTAGCACCCATATACCAAACCCGCGCGCCGGAAGGCAATTATTTTTCTGACAAATTCCAATCTGCCACTTTCCTTAGTGCCACAGTTACAGCTCGTTGCCGTTCACGATCATCCTGAACGCCCGCAGCCCCGCGCCGAAGCTTTCCTGACCGGCGGCACCCGGCCGCTGTTTGTCCGGTGCCGCCCGGTAGACCGGCTCCAGGACCAGGGTGTTCACGCCTTCGGAGAGGACAACCTCCCTGACGGCGGCAACGCCATCGACCGGGCTGGCGACGACGACCCGATGCCGGCCGGCCGCAAGGCGGATCTGGGTCGAGAAGAGGTACCTGACGCCGTCTCCAGCCTCGGTATCGCTCAACCCGCGGGACTCGCTCCGTTCCTCGAAAGCCCGGGGCCGAAGGGTGGTTGCCTGCCCGTCCACGTTGAGCTGCAGGCTGTAGTCGTTGGTGCCGTGCGTGTCCGATTCCAGGTGATGGACCCCGGTCTTGTGGGTTTTCAGAGACGAGGTCACTGTCAGGTCCGCATACCCGGGGGCGAGCGGGGCTTGCGCTGCCCCTTCCCTGAAGACGTCGCTTCGCGTGCTGATGCCGCTTGTCTCGATCATTTCGTGGTTGGCGGCACAGCCGCCGGCGGCGAGGCTTGCCGCCAAGGCCGCTGCCATCATCATGTTCTTCATGTCAGGCTCCTTTCGTTTTTTCTTCGTTCAAACCAGCCGTACACCGAGGGAATGATCAACAGGGTGAGCATGGTCGAGGTGCAGAGTCCCCCCACCACGACCGTCGCCAGCGGTTTCTGGATTTCGGACCCCGCGCCGCTGGCAAGAAGCATGGGCGTCAGGCTGAAAATCGCTATGGATGCGGTCATGAGCACCGGTCGTAGCCGGTCGAGGCTCCCCTTTCGAATGGCTTCTTCAAGCCCGTACCCTTCCTCGCGCAGTTGCGCAATGCGCGAGACGAGCACCAGACCGTTCAGGACGGCAACGCCGAACAGGACCACAAAACCCACGGATGCCGGTACGGACAGATATTGTCCGGAGAGGAAGAGGGAAAAGACGCCGCCGATGAGGGCAAACGGCAGATTGGTGATGACGAGGAGCGCCAGGCGGATAGAGCCGAAGGTGAGATAGAGGAGGAGAAGGATCAGGCCGACGGCGATCGGCCCGATGATGAGGAGCCTGTTCATCGCCCGCTCCTGGTTTTCGAACTGTCCTCCCCACGTGAGATAATAGCCCGCCGGGAGCTTCACGTTCTGGCGAATCTTCTGCTTGGCCTCAGCCACAAAGCTCCCCATATCCCGGCCGCTGACGTTCATCTCGATCCCTATCCTCCTGATGCCGTCCTGGCGGCTTATCTGCACCGGGCCTTCGACCATCTTGATCTCCGCCAGCTGTTCCAAGGGGATGTTCATCCCCGACTTTGTGGCGACGAGGATGTTCTTGATCGTGTCGAGGGAATTCCTCTTTTCTTCCGGCAGGCGCACGGTGATATCGAAGCTGCGGTTCGCTTCATAGAAGCGGGAAGCGCTCTTCCCGGCCACGGCGATTTCGATGACTTTCTGCACATCGCTGATGTTCAGGCCGTAGCGCGCAATCTTGGCCCGGTCGATGTTCACCGTCAGGTACGGTTGCCCCGAAACCTTTTCCGCCACGAGGTCGGTCCCCCCCCTGATGGTGCCGAGCACCCGGGCGATTTCGGCCGATTTTTCCCGCAGCACGTCCAGATCGTCGCCAAAGAGCTTGATGATCAGCTGGGCGCGGGTGCCGGCGACGAGTTCGTCAATGCGGCACTGAATGGGCTGGCTGAAGCCGAAGCTGATGCCCGCTACGGATTCCAGCGACGTGCGCATTTCGTTGGTCAACGCTTCCTTGGAGATATCGCGTTTCCACTGGTCGCGCGGCTTGAAGATGCCCACGTAGCCCGTCTTGTCCGAGCCCCGCGTATCCAGGGCCACCCCGGTCTGCCCGGTGCGCGACACCACCACATCGAGCTCATCGAATTGCTTCAGCTTCTCCGCCACGCGCTGGTTCACCTCCATCGCCTTGGCGAGAGACACGCCGGGGAGCATGGAAACATCCATGTCGAACGCCCCCTCGTCCATGGTGGGGATGAACTCCGTTCCCATGCGGGTCAGCAGGACGAGGGCCACGACGAGGAACGCGCCGGCGGTGGCGGGAATCATCTTCCTCTTGGTCATGGCATAGCCGAGGAGCGGTTCATAGAGGCTCTTTGCCCGTTGCATGATGGTGCTGTCCTTTTCCGGCTCGGGCTTGAGGAAGATGCTGCAGAGGACCGGAATGACGAAGATGGAAAGGAGGAGCGACGCCAGGAGTGCGATGGCAACGGTCAGGGCGAGGGGACCGAACATTTTCCCCTCGATCCCTTCGAGGGAAAGTATGGGGAGAAAGGTGATGGCAATGATGAGCTCGCCGAAGATGCTGGGCTTTCTCACTTCCAGGGCCGCCTTCAGAACCGTCACCAGCGTCGGGCGCAGGTGGCCGTCTTCGCTCAGATGCCGCTGGACGTTTTCAACCTGGATGATGGTGGTGTCGATGATCATGCCGATGGAAATCGCCAGGCCCCCCAAGGACATGAGATTGGCGTCGATGCCGGCAAGCTTCATCACGATGAAGGTGGCAAGCAACGAAAGCGGGAGGGCGATGAGGACCACGAGGCTGCCGCGGAAACTGTTGAGAAGGAGGTAGAGCACGATCAGCACGAGAAGAGAACCTTCGATGAGGGCCTTGGTCACGGTGGCGACGCTTGCCTTCACGATGTCGCTTCGGTCGTAGTAGGGAACAATCCTGACGCCGTCCGGCAGCATGTTGTTGGCGTTGATTTCCTTGACCTTCGCTTCGACCCGGCGGACGACGTCGCGGCTGTTGGCCCCCCGCAGCATCATGACGATGCCGCCCACGGCCTCGTCCTTGCCGTTTTTCATGGCTGCGCCCATGCGTACCGCTTCGCCTGTTCGTACCGTGGCGACGTCCTTCAGGTACGTCGGCGTTCCCTGGGAGGATTTCAGCACGATGTGCTCGATGTCGCTCAGATCCTTTATCAGTCCCACACCGCGGACTATGTACTGGTCCGCGTCGCGTTCGAGAATGTTGCCGCCGACGTTCTGGTTGTTGTTGTCGATGGCCGCGTAGACATCCTCCACGGTGATGCCGTACTTCAGGAGCTGTTCCGGCGCCACGATCACCTGGTACTCCTTGAAGTACCCGCCGAAGGAGTTGATCTCGTTCACGCCGGCAACGCTCTTCAGTTGCGGTGTGACGAGCCACTCCTGGATGGTCCTCAGGTTGGTGAGGTAGGCGATCTTCTGCTGCGGGTCCTGCGGCACGTTTCCTTCGAGGGTGTACTGGTAGATTTCCCCCATGGCCGTACCGATGGGCCCCATGGCCACCTCGACCCCCTTGGGGACCTTTTCCTTCGCTTCCGCCAGGCGCTCGAACACGAGCTGGCGCGCAAAGTAGATGTCGACGTTGTCCTTGAAGACGACGGTCACGATGGAGAGGCCGAACTTGGTCACCGAGCGGAGCTGCTCCACGTCGGGCAAGCCGCGCATCGCCATCTCGATGGGGTAGGTCACGTTCCGTTCGATCTCGATGGCCGACAGTCCGTCGGCATGGCTTACGACTTCCACCTGAATGTTCGTGACGTCGGGAAAGGCGTCGATGGGGAGTTTGGCCCAGGAATAAAGGCCAAAGCCGATGACGAGAAGGGCGAGGAAGATGACCATTCCCTTCTGCTTCAGACAAGAGGCGATAATGTTTTCCAGCATCAGTGTTCGTCCCCCGCCAGTTCGGCTTTCTTGAGTTCGGATTTCAGGATGAACCCGCCCTTGACGGCATAGAGCTCACCCTCCTTGAGGCCGCCCGTCACCTCCACCATACCGCCGGAGACGCGGCCGAGCTCCATGGGGCGCGGCTGGAAGTGGGTGCCGTCGTGCGTGACAAAGAGCACCTTCTTCCCGTCCACCTCCTGAAGGGCGCTTTCGGGGATCGCCAGTACCGCCGGCGTGTCTGCCGGCAGGGCGAGCTCTACGGTAGCGAACATTTCCGGCTTGAGCTTTCGGCCCGGGT
>DATDMX010000124.1:0-4353 GCA_036518575.1 Geobacteraceae bacterium
TCCCCGGCAAGCCGCTCATTTACGGAACGAGCAAGGAATTTCTCGAAGCATTCAGCCTGAAGGATCTCGCGAGCCTGCCGACGCTCCGGGAGATCCAAGAACTCATGCCCCACCTTGACGATGACCAACGGGAGCTGCCGCTCCCCATTTCGGACGAAGCTACGGCATAGCTTGGGCTGCACCGTCCGCGCGGAGGAGGTTGGTATGGTTATGTCTCGCAGGCCGGCGGTTGCCGGGCATTTCTACCCCGATAACTCCGCCACGTTACGTTCCGAACTCCAGAAACTCATCCACGAGACCTCGGCTAAAGAGGCAGCAGTGGGTGTCATAGCACCGCATGCCGGCTACGTTTATTCCGGCGCGGTTGCGGGCGAGGTGTACGGGACCGTCGACATTCCCCGCGATGTCATAATTCTCGGGCCGAACCACCACGGTTTAGGTGCGAGGGCGGCGCTCTATCCCGAAGGCGAATGGCTTACTCCTCTCGGGGCCGTGCCCATCAATGCCGAGCTCGCCCAGTTGGTCAGCGACCATGCACCGTGCGTTGAAGTCGATGCCCGCGCCCACATGATGGAGCATTCCCTCGAGGTTCAGGTCCCCTTTCTGCAGATGCTCCGGCCTGATGCGACCATCGTGCCGCTCTGTCTCGGCTTTGGAGATTTTGCCACCTGCCGGGCTCTCGGGGAGGGTCTGTCCCGGGCTGTCAGGGCATGGGGGAAGCGGGTGTTGATAGTTGCCAGCTCCGACATGACCCATTACGAACCGGCTGCGACTGCCCGGGCCAAGGATGAAGAGGCCCTCCGCGAGGCACTGGCTCTCAACCCGGAGGGACTGCTGACGGTCTGTCGTCAGCACGACATCACCATGTGCGGTGTTATTCCCGCGACCGTCATGCTCATTGCAGCGCTGGAACTCGGGGCATCCCGCGCCCGGCTCGTGCGGTACGCCACGAGCGGTGACGTTACCGGCGACAATCTTCAGGTGGTCGCCTATGCCGGAGTGACGGTTTCCTGAATGGACGTAATCACCACCCACGTCAATGCCGATTTCGACTGCCTCGGGGCGATGGTGGCCGCCAAGAAGCTCTATCCCGACGCACTCATGGTCTTCTCCGGATCCCAGGAGAAGAGCATGCGCGATTTTTTCCTGAAATCAACCGGTTATGTCCTGAACTTTACCCGCCTCAAGGATGTCGACTTCGACCTCATCACCCGCCTTATCCTTGTGGACTGCCAGCATGCCTCCAGAATCGGAAGGTTCGCCGAGATTCTCGGCAAGCCAGGCCTGGAAGTGCACATCTACGATCACCACCCCGACGTTGCCGGCTCAATTCCCGCCACCGGTGGCATCATCCGCGAGTGTGGCTCTTCCACGGCCATCCTTGCCACGATCTTAAGGGAGAAGGGCATCGAGGTGAGTCCCACCGAGGCAACCCTTATGATGCTCGGTGTGTACGAAGACACGGGGAGCCTCACCTTTCCCTCGACGACGGTTGACGACTATCTTGCGGCAGCGTGGCTTCTGCAGCATGGAGCAAATCTCAATACGGTTGCCGACTTCGTCACCCAGGAACTAACCGTCGAACAGATCTCACTCCTGAACGATCTGCTCAAGTCCCTGAGGACCCTGACGGTTAACGGCGTCGACGTGTCCATCGCCCAGGCCTCAGTCGACTACTACATTGGTGACATAGCCGTGCTGGCCCACATGATGCGCGATATGGAGAACCTTGAGGCTCTTTTTGTTGTCGTCGGCATGGGGGAGAGGGTCTACATCGTCGCGAGAAGCCGCATTCCCGAGGTCAACGTCGGGGAGATCCTGCGGGAGTTGGGAGGAGGGGGGCACGCGACCGCTGCCTCCACGACCATCAAAGAACTCACCATGATCCAGGTACTGGCCAGGCTGGAGGACGTGGTGCGGCGCCGGGTCAATCCGCGTCGGCTCGTGGGCGACATAATGTCCTCGCCGGCGAAGACCATGGCTGCCGCGACGACGATTGCCGATGCACGTGAACTCCTGACCCGCTACAACGTTAACGCCATGCCGGTGATGGACAAGGGCGGCATGGTCGGCATCATTTCGCGGCGGATCGTGGAAAAGGCCATGTATCACGAACTCGGGACTGTTCCGGTAACTGACTACATGCACACCGAGTTCCTGCGCGCCACGACACAAACCCCCATTGTCGACGTCCAGGAATATCTCATCAGCCAGAACCGACGGTTGGTGCCGGTTTTTGATCAGGATGCCCTGATCGGCGTGGTGACGCGAACCGACATCCTTCGCTACATGTATGCCGGGGAGGCTCTCTATGACCTCGCGCGCGAGACGTTGCCGGTCCGCCGGCGAGAGATGGAGCGGCTTCTCCAGAAACAGCTTCCTCCGGGCGTTGTAAGTATTCTGCGCGCTCTGGGCGAGGTGGGCGCCGAACTCGGTCTTGCCGTCTACGCCGTTGGTGGCTTCGTGCGTGATCTTCTCCTCGGAATAGAGAACAGCGATATCGACGTCACGGTGGAGGGTGATGGCATTCTTTTCGCCGAAACGTTTGCTCGGCGGCACGGCTGCCGCTGCAAATGCCACCAGAAGTTCGGCACGGCGGTCATTATCTTCCCGGACGGTTTCAAGATCGACGTGGCGAGTACTCGTCTCGAATACTACGAGTCTCCCGGGGCTCTCCCGACGATCGAAAGGTCGTCGCTGAAAATGGATCTCTACCGGCGTGATTTCACCATCAACACCCTTGCCATTCAACTCGGCCCGACGAATTTCGGGCTCCTCCTCGATTATTTCGGAGCCCAGCACGACCTTGAGGAGAAGCTGATCCGTGTTCTCCACAACCTGTCGTTCGTGGAAGACCCAACCCGGGTGTTCCGGGCGATCCGGTTCGAGCAGCGCCTCGATTTTCACATTGCCAAGCACACGGAAAACCTGATCAAGAACGCCGTGAAGATGGACTTTCTCCGTAAGCTCGGCGGTAAACGCCTTCTTACCGAACTGGTCCTCATCCTGCGTGACAAGGAGCCGCTCCGGGCGGTGGAACGGATGTCCTCCCTGGGGCTACTCCCGTTCATTCACCACGACCTGAGGCTCACTGCCGATATCCGGAAACTCCTTGAAGAAGTCAGGGAGATTATCTCCTGGTTCGACCTCCTCTTTCTTGGAGAGCGTTACGAAAAATGGGCCGTGTATTTCCTGGCACTCTGCGCTCATTTGTCCGACGAGCAGGTGTGGGAGACCTGCACGCGTCTGGCCGTGAGCGAGCACTACCGGCAAAGGCTCTCGGAGATGCGCACGAGGTCGGGTGAGATACTCGCCATCATGGAGAAGCGGGCGCTCAGGCCGGAGAGTGTGGAGCGAAGCGAGATTTACTATTGGCTGAAGGGGCTTCCCCCCGAACTCCTCCTTTACATGATGGCGCGCACGGCAGACCATGAAGTGAGAAAATTCATTTCCCTCTATGTCACGCAGCTGCAAAACGTCTCCAGTCATATCACGGGGAAGGACCTGGAGCACATGGGGGTACCCAAAGGGCCGATGTTTCGGCGCATCCTCGACAAGGTTCTGCGTGCCCGCCTGAACGGTGAAGTGGAAAGCAGGGAAGAGGAGCTTGATCTTGTCAGGAAGTGTCTCGACGGAGTGTAGCGTTAATGCAACACCATGGTGAAATCGCTGTCTTGTTGTATCGTGTTGATTTTGAGAGGGAAAACGCCAATCAGTCCGCACATGCCGCCAGCCTTGACGGAATTTTTTGCACGATGGTTGACCGTGGTTTTTCCCGCCCCGAATATATCCTTAGTAAAACCGCATAGATGGAAGCCATTATCGGGGCTTGGCGCCTTTGGCCCGCTTGTTGCTAGTCCTGAAAACAAGTCCACACCATCGCCAGGGGTTACGAACATGAAGAATATGCGGCGCGTCACGATTGTATTCCTGTTGGTCTCACTGCTTACCTGTTGGACTCTTCCGGCGTTCGCCTCCGACAGCACCTTCAAGGAAACCTTTGAAGATGCGTTGTATGGCGGGTTGACCGGAGCCCTGGTTGGTGCTGCGGTCATGGCATTTGCGAGGAAACCCGGGGACCATCTCGATTACATTTACTACGGAGGGGCGGGCGGGGTACTCGTTGGTGCCACGTACGGGCTCCTCAAGAGCGCCAAGTCTCTGGCTCAAATCGAAAACGGCAGGGTGAAATTTGCCATCCCCACCATTATGCCCGACATTCATTTACGATTATCCTGCGGCCCGGGGTGCCCTCGCCCGCCTCAAGCCGGATGACCCAAGCGTGGCGGAGCGATTCGAACTCTACATCGGTGGACTCGAACTGGCCAACGCCTTCTCGGAACTCAACGACGC
>DATDMX010000125.1:0-3758 GCA_036518575.1 Geobacteraceae bacterium
CGCGGTGTCGGCAACCGTGATGTTCGTCTTCTCGGCGGTCGTGGGAGGAGTCCTGATGTTCAAGGCGGGGATGGAGGCGCCCCTTGCCAGGGCGCAGGGGCGGCTCGGGGCCGACCTGATGGTCGTCCCCCAGGGGGTGGACGTCCCCCTCATGAACGGACTCGTGGGAGGAGTGCCCACCACCTTTTCCCTCCCTTCCCATCTGGAGGAGAAGGTGGCGGCCGTCGAGGGCGTGGCGGCCGTGGCGCCCCAGTATTTTCTGGCTTCGGCCCGGGCCTCCTGCTGCGAGCAGGGAAACCTCTTCCTCGTGGGTTTCGACCCGGCCAGGGACTTCACGGTCAGGCCGTGGGCAAAGGAGATCCTGCGGCGCGACCAGGACGACAGCGAGCTCCTCGTGGGCGGTGGCGTGATGAAGGCCCCCGGTGCCACGTTTTTCTTCTACGGCAAGGTCTTCACGGTGGCCACGCGTCTTGACCGCACCGGCATGGGCTTCTTCGACAACTCCGCCTTCATGACGCTGGGGGGCGTGGCGGCCATGGAGCGCTCGTCCCGCCAGCCCGGCCGGGTATCCCTCAACGTGCCGTGGGGAAGGCCCTCCGCCATCTTCATCAAGGTTTCGCCCGGTGCCCAGCCGCAGCAGGTTGCCGCCCGGATCGGCGCCATTTCTCCCGACGCAGCGGTTGTGGCCACGCCCGAGATTTTCCGAAAGGGCAGGGAGCGGCTCGCGACGCTTGCGGGGGCCCTGTTTCCCCTGGCCCTGGGCTCATGGCTCGTGGCCGCGACCATGGTTTTCGCGCTGCAGATCCTCTTCTGGCGTGAGCGGCGCGAGGCGGCGGGGCTTCTCCAGGCCCTCGGCATGTCACGTCTCGGGATCGCGACGGCGTTCGGGGCCGAAGCGGCCGTCATGGCCTCGGGCAGCGCTCTTGCCGGCATCCTGGCGGCCGCAGGCCTGCTGCGCGTCTTCTCCCCCTACATCACGGTGGTTTCCGGCTATCCCTTTCTCCTCACGCCGGCCACCTGCGGGGCGCCGTTACTTCTTGCCCTCTTTGCCGCCGTCGTGGCCACCTGCGTGGTGCCGGCTGTCCTCGCCGTGGGTGCGCTCCTTCGTCACGAACCCTACGAACTCCTGCGGAGGAACGGATGAAGGTCGAGCTGTGCGGGGCTGAAAAGTCGTACCCGGTCCCCGGCGTTCCGGGGGAAACCATCGCCGCGGTGAAACACGCCTCCCTTGCCATCGATGCCGGGGACATTTGTTTCATTCACGGTCCTTCCGGCAGCGGCAAGAGCACCCTTCTCGCCCTCATGGGGGGGATGGCCTTTCCCTCCGGGGGGAGTGTCCTGTGGGACGGGCGGGACACCCGCACCATGGGTGACATCGCCCGCGTCCGCGGCGAAAGAATCGGTTTCGCGTTCCAGGAACAGCCTTTTTTTCGCGAGTTGACGGTCCTGGAACATCTCCTGCTCCACCTGGCGTTGGGAAGGGAGGGCTCGCCCGCCGAGGCGCGAGAGCTTCTCGATCTCGTGGGGCTCTCCGAGCGCTTCGACTGCTTTCCTGCGGCCCTTTCGGGGGGCGAGAAGCGGCGCCTCGCCGTTGCGGCGGCACTCCTGCGCTCGCCCGCACTCCTCATCCTGGACGAGCCGGTCTCCTACCTGGACGGCGCCTGGCAGGAGCGGCTCTTCGCCATCATAACCGACAGGGTCCGGCAGGCGGGAAGCACCCTCGTCATCACCGCCCATGACCCCCTTTTTCGCCATGGGGCGACCAGAATCTTCCGCATGACCGACGGCGTTCTCCACGCCGAAACCGCTGAGACCGGCTGTTCCGCCCCATGAAGGACAGCGCTCCCCTCCCTTGATTTTTCCCAACTCCCTGATTATTTTTTTATGACGCTCAGGCCGGAGATGTAAATAAGTCTCAGCGGGAATTGTGCAGCCGAATCTGTGATATCATGTAAACGCTTCGGGCGTTCGAGCGTTACACGGGGCAAGGCATGACTGCTCCCTTGTGTGGTCTGGGAGCGCGAAATTCTTACTGATGTGCGGAGGTAGACATGAAACGTATGGCAGGACGCGTGTCCTCGGTGGTGCTGGCGGCGGCCCTTCTCGTGCCGGCCTGCACCGGGACCATCTGGGCGAAGGAGATCCTCCCCGATTTCGTGCAGCTCGCCAAGGAGCTGAAACCGTCGGTCGTCAACATCAGCACGGCCAAGACCATCAAACCGCAACAACGGCAGTTTCGCCGCCCCTTCGGCGGGAGTCCCTTCGGCAACGATCCGTTCCAGGATTTCTTCGACCGCTTCTTCGGTGACATGCAGCCCCGTTCCTTCAAGCAGCGCAGCCTTGGCTCGGGTTTCATCATCGAGGGGGGCTATATCCTCACCAACAACCACGTGGTGGCCGGCGCCGACGAGATCAAGGTGAAGCTTGCCGACAACCGCGAGTTCAAGGCCGAAATCAAGGGGCTGGACGAAAAGCTCGATCTGGCCCTCCTGAAGATCGACACGAAGGAAAGCCTGCCGGCCGCCAGGCTGGGCGACAGCGATGCCATCCAGGTGGGCGAGTGGGTGATGGCCATCGGCAACCCCTTCGGCCTGGCCGAGACGGTCACCGCCGGCATCGTCAGCGCCAAGGGGCGGGTCATCGGCAGCGGACCCTACGACGACTACATCCAGACCGACGCGTCCATCAACCCCGGCAACTCGGGCGGTCCTCTCTTCAACAGCAAGGGCGAAGTGATCGGCATCAACACGGCCATCATCGCCGGCGGCCAGGGGATCGGTTTTGCCATCCCCGTCAACATGGCCAAATCCATCCTCACCCAGCTCAAGGAAAAGGGGAAGGTCATCCGCGGCTGGCTCGGGGTCGCCATTCAGCCGGTCACGCCCGACCTGGCCAAATCCTTCGGGCTGAAGAGCGAGAAGGGCGCCCTCGTGAGCGAAGTCCTTCCGGACGGCCCGGCCGAGAAGGCGGGTCTGAAGGCCGGCGACATCATCCTGGAGTTCGACGGCAAGCCGATCCACGAGGCGGGCGACCTCCCCAGGGTGGTGGCGGCAACGACCGTCGGCAAGAAGGCTGTGCTCAAGATCGTGCGTGACGGCAAGGAAAAGGAGGTGGAGGTCGTCGTCGACCAGATGAAGGAAGGGGTGGCCGACGAGGTGGGAGAGGCGGCCCAGGACAAGCTCGGCCTCAGCGTGAAGGAGTTGAACAAGGAGCTGGCCGCCCGGCTCCAGCTGAAAGATACCACCGGGGTGGTGGTGACCGAGGTGAAACCCGACGGGCTGGCGCAGGAGGCGGGCATCGCCCAGGGTGATGTCATCAAGGAGATCGACGGGCGCAAGATCGTCACCGCGAAGGATTACGAGAAGGCGGTGGCTCTCCACAAGAAGGGGGAAATCATCCGCTTTCTCCTCAAGCGCGGGGACACGTCGCTCTTCGTTGCCTTCAAGCTGGAGTAGGTTTCGCGATATTGGTTCTGCAAAGGCCGCCTGAAAAGGCGGCCGGTAGGCTCAGTCGTGACAGCGGCAGCTATTTCAAGCCGGGGGAAACCCCGGCTTTTTTTGTTGCCGGTGGGTGGAAAATACAACAGATGGGGAACAGTCATAAGGGTCAGGCCTACAGATTACAAAAGCAACTCTACTGCCGGGGTCGGACCAAACTGACACGCTGTACTTAGGGCTGAAATAACCTCCTTTCTGGCGCTCAGCAGTATGTTTTTGTCGGAGAAAAGGGACCGCTAAGAATGGCGCGTGCGAATCGAC
>DATDMX010000126.1:0-4462 GCA_036518575.1 Geobacteraceae bacterium
GGTATTGCGCTCACCAAACTTGACGTCCTTGACGACTTCGACACGATACGAATTTGTACCGGTTATGAGCTTGGCGGCAAGATCCTCGAGGAACTGCCGGCAAATCTGGAGAAGTTTGCCCGGTGCAAGCCGGTATACGAGGAGATGCCCGGCTGGAATACTACTATTTCTTCGTGCCGGACATTCGATGAGCTGCCGGAGAATGCTCGCCGCTACGTACGTCGTCTCGAAGAGCTCGTCGGGTGCCCCATTGTATTGGTGTCCGTTGGGCCGCGCAGGGACGAAACCATCATGCTGAAAAATCCGTTCGTGTGAGCATAAAAAAAGTTGCAAAAAAAGCTTGACGCCTTGAGCGAAATATAGTAAAAAGTTTTTCTTGTCAACACGAGCCGCTAGCTCAGTCGGTAGAGCACCTGACTTTTAATCAGGTGGTCGTTGGTTCGACCCCAACGCGGCTCACCAAAAAAATCAGGGGGCTTTCAAAGCCCCCTGTTAAACGTCCCCTTCGTCTAGCCCGGCCCAGGACACCGCCCTTTCACGGCGGCGACGGGGGTTCAAATCCCCCAGGGGACGCCAAAATCGAGAAGGCCCCGGAAGAAATTCCGGGGCCTTTTTGCATTGTGGACGAAAGGTTGTTTTCGAAGTAACCTATTCTGGCGGACGCTTTATGTGTTCTCCCAACCGTTGACAATTATCTTGTCTAATTACCCCAAAAGAAGTAGATTGCGGTACAATTCATATGCGCCGCGGAGCCCGCGGCAGCGCCACAACCAGACAGGAGCCGCCATGAACCATGTCCTGAGAATCCTCTGTTTTTCCCTCGCTATGGCAGTGTCGCTGAACGCCTTCGGTGCCGAGCCGGAAGCTGCCAAGCCCGCTGCTTCCCCTGCAACCGTGACTCCGGCTGAAACCGGGCATGGCGCGCCCGCGACGGCAGCTCCAGCTCCTGCCGCGGAACAGCCGAAGATGACGGGAAACATCAGCGGTAAAGTCCTGCAGACCATGAACAGCGGCGGCTACTCCTATGTCTATGTGGAGACCAAGGAACAGAAGGTGTGGGTGGCTGTGCCCCAGACAAGCGTCACCGTGGGTGAGGTCATGACCTTCAAGCCGGGCATGGAGATGACCAATTTCCCGAGCACTTCGCTCAAACGCACTTTCGAGAAGATTGTCTTCAGCGAAGGCGTGGTAAGCGGTCCGTCACAGAAGAAGGAGCTTTCGTCGCCGGGGGCCGGCGGTGCACTGGTCAGCGGCGGTAAGATCAAGGTTGAAAAGGCCACGGGTGCCAACGCCTACACCGTGAGCGAGCTCTACGCCAAGAGCGCCAAATTGCATAAGAAGAAAGTGGTCGTGCGTGGTCAGGTCGTCAAGGTTTCGGCCAACATCATGAAGAAGAACTGGGTTCACCTTCAGGACGGCAGTGGTAGCGCCAAGAAGGGGACAAACAACATCGTGGTGACCTCGGAAGCCCTTCCTACCGTGGGAGACGTGGTGACGGTCAGGGGCACACTCTATAAGGACAAGGATTTCGGCGGCAACTACAAATACAAGGTCATTATCGAAGGGGCAACCATCGAAGCGCACTAGTTTCTACCGGAGCGTCATTGACCATTAACTGCCCCTTGCTCGTGCAAGGGGCTTTTTCGTGAAGCGGCAATCCCGTTTCACAGGGTGCCCGAACTTTCCATGACTATCTCCCTGCCGGCTGTCATCATCTGTTCCTACCTGCTGCTGGTCTTCGCACGATTCCTCCTCCAGGGACTCAATCTGCGCAATCTTCACCGCCACGGCACCGAGGTGCCTGCCGGGTTTGAGGGAAGAATCGACGAAGCGGCCCTTGCCAGGGCAACGGCCTACACCGTCGAGCAGAGCCGACTCGGGCTTGTGGAGTCGATTTGCGAAACGATCCTGCTGCTCGGCTTTCTCTTTGGCGGTTTGCTCGGTCGCTACGATTCCCTGGTTGCCTCGTTGACAGGTTCCTTCGTGGCCTCGGGGGTGATGTTCTTTCTGGGGCTGACTCTCCTGCAGACGGTAATCGATATCCCCTTCAGTCTCTTCCTCACCTTCAGAGTCGAGGCCCGCTTCGGTTTCAACACCATGACCCCGAGGCTCTGGCTCGCCGATCTCTTCAAATCGACGGCGATTACTGCTCTTCTCGTCACCATCGTGACGGCGGGGACATTTTATCTGGTGCAAACGTTTCCGCGCTCCTGGTGGTTGCTCGTATGGCTTTTCCTGGCCGCCGTCAGTCTCTTTGTCATGTACCTCTCCCCTTACGTCATCGAGCCTCTGTTTTTCAAGTTTTAGCCGATTAAAGAAGCCGGATTGGAGGAGGAGATCAGGGCCCTTATGGCAAAGGTCGGTCTCCAGGTGGGGGCGGTACAGCAGATGGACGCCTCGCAGAGAAGCCGGCATTCGAATGCCTACTTCACGGGAATCGGTAGGGTGAAGCGAATCGTCCTCTACGACACGTTGCTGGCGCACATGGACCATGGGGAAGTATTGGCGGTACTCGCCCATGAGGTGGGGCACTGGCACAGAGGGCATGTCTGGAAGCGCCTCTTCACGGCACAGCTCGCGTCTCTGGTTGGCTGTTATCTGGTCTACCGCCTGATTGTCTGGGGTGGTCTGCCGGCGATGTTCGGTCTCGAAGGGGCATCCTTTGCCGCCCAGTTGGTCCTGCTCGGTTTTCTCTCGTCATTTCTCGGGTTCCTGTTTACTCCGGTGGGAAGCTGGTTTTCCCGGCACCAGGAATGGCAGGCCGATGAATTCGCGGCAACTCTGACGGCAATGCCCCGCTCCCTCGCCTCGGCTCTCGTAAAGCTCGCGACGGAAAATCTGGCCAATCTCCATCCTCATCCGTTGTATGCCCGCTTCTACTATTCCCATCCGCCGGTGGTGGAAAGAGTTGGTCGTCTGCTGGCCGCAGCCGAGGCGGCTCGCGCTGGCTCCTGCTCGAGCACAGCCGGTGTGTAGTGCGACAAAACCGCATTGACAACGTGAGGTTTTTTGGCTACCCTTTGGTGTGTAAAAGTCCAACAATTATGAGGTGTTACGATGAGGTTGCGTCATATTCTACCCCTCTTCTGCGTTCTCGCCATTCTTCTCCCTGGCTGCAAAAAGAAGGAGTCCCCCTATTTCTACGAATCGAGCCGCAGGGGGGAGGCCGAGGCTCCCGTCAAGGAGGTTCCGAAGGACATTCTCTCCAGCCAGCAGGCGTTTATCAATGTCGTCAAAGGGGTCACGCCGGCGGTTGTCAACATCTCCACCGTCAGCAAGAAGAAGCTCGTGCAGCCGTTTTTCGAACTTTCACCCTTCTTCGACGATTTCCTCGGTGAGGGGAGACAGCGCCCCCAATACCGCCGGGAGAACAGCCTGGGCTCGGGCTTCATCATCAATCCCGAGGGGTACATCATCACCAACGATCACGTGATCCGTGACGCCGAGAGTATCCAGGTCAAGCTCTCCAATGAAAGCGTCTACAGTGCGAAAGTTGTGGGCTCCGATTCGAAGACCGACATAGCCGTCATCAAGATCAACTCCAAGGAAAAACTTCCCACGGCTGTGCTGGGCGATTCCGACAAGCTGCAGGTAGGGCAGTGGGCCATCGCCATCGGCAATCCGTTCGGCCTTGACCGAACCGTGACCGTCGGCGTCATCTCGGCCACCGGCCGTTCCAATATGGGGATCGAAACCTACGAGAACTTCATCCAGACCGACGCCTCCATCAACCCGGGAAATTCAGGCGGACCGCTTCTCAACGTCTACGGCGAGGTGGTGGGGATCAACACCGCAATTGTAGCCGCAGGTCAGGGCATAGGCTTTGCCATCCCGGTGAACATGGCAAAGCAGATCGTCACGCAGCTGATAAGCAAAGGGAGCGTGACGCGCGGTTGGCTGGGGGTGAGCATCCAGCCCGTGACCGAGGAGGTTGCCCAATCTTTCGGCCTCAAGAAGGCGCGAGGGGCGCTGGTGAGCGATGTCATGGCGGGGAGCCCGGCGGAAGCGGCGGGACTACGCCAGGGAGACATCATTACGGCGTACAACGGCAAGGAGATCAAAGATCCGAGGCAGCTGCAGCTTGCCGTCGCCGAGACCCCCATTGGGAAGAAGGTGGAGCTTGAGGTCTTCCGCGACGGCAGCACGCGCAAGCTTTCTCTGACCATAGGAAACGCGGAGAGTGCGGTTGCCGCGAAGCCCAAGTCGAGCCAGGCTGAGGCTGGCTGGCTCGGTCTCACCGTTGAAGACCTCCCGCAGAACAAGAGATTGCGGGGGCTGTCCGGTGTGCTCGTTACCGCCGTCGATCCCTCGGGAATGGCCGCAGAGGCGGGCATCCAGCGCGGCGATGTCATCGTTTCGGCAAACCAGCAGCGCATTGCCAATCTGAGCGATTATGCCAAGGCCATGAAGGAAGCCGAACGAAGGGGGTCGGTGGCCCTCCTCGTCAAGCGCGGGGATGCGA
>DATDMX010000127.1:0-4302 GCA_036518575.1 Geobacteraceae bacterium
TCCTGCCGTGGGTTCTCATCATAGGGGTCTGGTGGCTGATGATGAGGGGGGTGAAGGGGCAGGGGCCGGGCACCATGCTGGGAGGGTTCGCCAAATCCGGGGCACAGATGTACACGGGTGAGAGGCTCAAGGTTACCTTCGAAGACGTGGCGGGAATGGAGAACAACAAGCAGGAACTCAAGGAGATCGTCGATTACCTGCGCGATCCGAAGAAATTTCAGCGGGTAGGAGGAAAGGTTCCCAAAGGGGTCCTCCTCGTCGGCCCGCCGGGAACGGGCAAGACGCTTCTTGCCCGCGCCGTGGCTGGGGAAGCGGGGGTCGCTTTTTTCAGTATATCCGCGTCGCAGTTCATCGAGATGTTCGTCGGGGTCGGAGCTAGTCGCGTGCGCGACCTCTTTACGAGTGCCAAGAAAGCGGCACCCTCCATCGTCTTCATTGACGAGCTCGACGCTGTGGGGAGAAGCCGGGGGGCGGGATTCGGCGGCGGACATGACGAGAGGGAGCAGACCCTTAATCAACTCCTCTCCGAGATGGACGGCTTCGACCCCCATGACGAAGTGATCGTCATGGCAGCCACGAATCGCCCCGATGTGCTCGATCCAGCACTTCTCAGGCCGGGGCGCTTCGATCGTCACGTGGTGATCGACCGCCCTGACTGGCGCGACCGGCAGGAGATCCTCAAGGTCCATACCCGCAAGATCATCCTGGCGCCGGATGTTGATCTAGCGGTGATCGCCCGGGGAACCCCCGGCATGACCGGGGCCGATCTGGAGAGCCTCGTCAACGAGGCGGCAATCCTGGCTGCCCGGGAGGATTCCTCCTCGGTCTCGATGGAGCACATGGAGCGGGCAAAGGACAAGATCCTCATGGGGGGCGAGCGCAAGATGTTCATCTCCGACGAGGAGAAGCGCATCACCGCCTATCACGAGGCCGGGCACGCGCTTGTCGCCAGGCTTCTTCCCGGGACTGACCCCGTTCACAAGGTGACCATCATTCCGCGCGGCACGGCCCTGGGGGTGACACAGCAGCTTCCCGAGGATGACCGCTATCATTATCCCAAGGGTTATCTTCTTAACCGGATCGCCGTAGCTTTGGGGGGGAGGGTAGCCGAGCGGCTCGTGTTCAAGGATGTGTCAAGCGGTGCCCAGAGTGACTTGAAAATGGTGACTGATCTGGCGGAGAAGATGGTCTGCCAGTGGGGAATGAGCGATAAGATCGGGGCTATGACGTTTTCCCGCGGGGAAGAGCATCCCTTTCTCGGTCGCAAGCTCGCCGAGGAGAAAACATTCTCTGAGGAGATGGCCTGGCTTATCGATCAGGAAATTGCGGCAATTATCAAGGGAGCGGAAGGAACGGCCGAGCGCATCGTTGCCGAGAACCGGCACAAGCTCGACGCGCTGGCAAGGGCCCTTCTTGACGAGGAAACCCTTGACGGCAAACGGGTGGATGAGGTGCTTGCAGAAGCTGAGCTTGCCTAGATGGGCTCGCGGCGGGAGACGGCGCTCGTCAGTAGATGATGATATATCCGTGGTCCTGGGCTATTTTCGATATTTCCAGGGTGTCCTTTATCTGGTAACTTTTCCCTTCGAGAGTAAAAGTATACCCGCCACCCTCATTTTGCACCGCACTTTCGATGAGGGTTTCGAAGAGAGCTGTCTTTACCGTTTGCATGGTCATTACTCCGGCAGGATTGATGTGACACCTGTTTTTGTATAGCATTTCCCCCGTAATTAGTAAAGCCACGGGCAGCTTACGTCCGACTACGATTGCTTCTCCCTACCCTCAACGCCCAGACGCAGGGATCGCTTCCAAAGTTTCATGGATTCGCCCCTGCGGAAAGGAAAACTTATGATGAGCCAGAGAAGAAGCGGCATTCTCCTTCACCCCACTTCACTTCCCGGCGCGGGAGGTGTCGGTACGTTGGGGAATGAGGCACGTCGGTTCGTCGATTTCCTTGAAGCGGCCGGACAGTCGCTTTGGCAGGTGCTCCCCTTGGGCACGACCGGCTATGGCAATTCTCCCTATTCTTCCTATTCAGCCTTTGCCGGCAACCCTCTTGTTATCGATTTGGCAGCCGTGGCTGCGGAAGGGGATTTGGCCCCGGGTGATCTTTGGATCGACCTTCCCGACGAGTGGGTGGACTTTGAAGCGGTCAAGGATCACAAACTCCCCCTGTTGCGTCGGGCCGCCGGCTCATTTTTCAGTGGTAGCGCGGGAAAACGTCTGGAGGAGTTCTGGCATTTCTGCGACACCACATACTGGCTGCATGATTTTGCTCTCTTTATGGCACTCAAGGAGTATTACAGAGGCAAGAGCTGGTGTCAGTGGCCCGAGGAAATTGCCTTCCGCGAACCATCAGCTGTGGAAGAATTTTCCCGCAAACTGGGTCAGGCTGTGGGCGAGCACAAGTACATGCAGTGGCAGTTCTTTCGCCAGTGGCACAGGCTCAAGGATTACGCCAACAGCAAAGGGATACAGATCATCGGTGATGTGCCGATTTTTGTCGCCTACGACTCGGTTGACGTGTGGGCCAACCGCCATCTGTTCCATCTCGATGAACATGGAAAACCTACGGTCGTAGCTGGAGTTCCGCCCGATTACTTCAGCAAGACAGGACAGCTGTGGGGGAATCCGCTCTATAACTGGCCCGAGATGGCGGCACGGGGGTTCTCCTGGTGGGTGGAGAGAATGAGAGGTGACTTGGGCCTCTATGACATGGTGCGCATCGACCATTTCCGAGGGTTCGAGGCCTATTGGGAGGTCCCTGCGGGGGAAAAGACGGCAATCCATGGCAGGTGGTTGCAGGGGCCGGGTGACGATCTCTTCAATGCTTTGCGCGGTGCGCTGGGAGACATTCCCTTTATTGCCGAGGACCTTGGGGTAATCACGCCCGAAGTGGAAGCCTTGAGGGACCGTTTCGGTTTCCCCGGGATGAAGATACTTCAATTCGCCTTTGGCTCCGGTCCGGAAAATCCTTATCTCCCCCACAACTTTCGGCGCCATTGCGTCGTTTACACCGGGACACACGACAACGATACCACCGCGGGCTGGTTCGACTCTCTTTCTGTCCGCGAGAGAAAGGGTGTCCTCTCCTATATAGGCGGTGGCGGGAAGGATATCGTCGGGGACATGATGAAGGCTGCTCTTGCGTCTGTGGCCCGCATGGCGATTTTTCCTCTGCAGGATTTGCTGGGCCTCGATAGTTCGGCGCGGATGAATGTTCCGGGGAAAGCCAGGGGAAACTGGAGCTGGCGGTGTGCGTCCGGAGACCTTAACTATGGGGCCCGCGGCCGCCAGCTCAGGGAGCTGACCGAGCTCTACGGGAGGCTGCCAAAATGAAGACTGAATATTGTTGACAAGTGATGTAGAAATTTATAAAGACGTTGAACACTATAGTTTACTAAATTCGTCCAGTTTTCGGACAAACCACCAAGGAGGATAAAGCAATGTCTGACACCAAATTTAACTTTGATACCCTTGCTCTGCACGCGGGACAAGAACCCGACTCCACGACGCTCTCCCGCGCCGTGCCGATCTACCAGACCTCATCCTATGTTTTTAAGAGCTCCGAACATGCGGCCAATTTGTTCGGCCTCAAGGAGTTCGGTAATATCTATACCCGGCTTATGAATCCGACCACTGATGTGCTGGAAAAGCGGCTGGCCGAGCTGGACGGCGGAATTGGTGCCCTGGCGGTGGCCTCGGGTCAGGCTGCCATAACGTATGCGGTTCTCAATATCTGCCGGGCCGGGCAGAACATCATCTCGACGAGCTACCTCTACGGTGGCACCTATAACCTGTTTCACTACACTCTCCCCAAATTGGGGATTACCGTGAAGTTCGTCGATTCCTCCGACCCTGAAAATTTCCGCAAGGCCATCGATGCCAATACCCGGCTTGTGTACACCGAATCAGTGGGGAACCCCAAGAACAATGTGGACGACTTTGAGGCCATAGGTCGCATTGCGCACGAGGCGGGGATTCCCTTCATTGTTGACAATACGGTGACCACTCCATACCTCTTCAAACCCCTTGAGCACGGCGCCGATATCGTAGTCTATTCACTAACAAAGTTCATCGGGGGCCATGGAACCAGCATCGGAGGGGCCGTTGTGGACGGAGGGAAATTCCCGTGGAACAACGGCAAGTTTCCCGAGCTAAACGAGCCCGACCCGTCGTATCACGGCCTCAATTACTGGGAAGCGTTGGGAGGTCTTGCCTATATCATCAAGATGAGGGTGACATTGCTGCGCGATATGGGGGCGCCACTCTCGCCGTTCAATTCTTTCCTCTTGTTGCAGG
>DATDMX010000128.1:0-2464 GCA_036518575.1 Geobacteraceae bacterium
ATGGAAGATTCAATGCCATTCATGAGGAGTTTTAATTCGTCGTGGGAAATTGAAAGGGGGGGGAAGATAACGATGACGTTTCCGAGTGGCCGGAGAAAGAGGCCGTGTTTTGTGGCCTCACGACATACGTTGACTCCCATGCGCTCATCCCATGGGAATGGCTCGCGGCTATCCTTGTCGCGCACAAGCTCTACTCCCGCAACCATGCCGCATTGCCGGCAATCACCCACATGGGGCAGCTTGAGCATGGCCTCAAGTCTTTCGGCTATGTACGAGATTTTGGGCGGGAGTGATTCGAGAAGCTTCTCCGACGCAAAAAGGTCAAGGGATGCGAGACCGGCAGCGCATGCAATCGGGTTGCCCGTAAACGTGTGCCCATGGAAGAAGGTCTTGAGTTCTCGGTATTCACCGAGAAACGCATCATAGACCTTTTGAGTTGTAAGGGTTGCCGCCAGGGGGAGGTAGCCAGCCGTGATCCCTTTGGACAGAGCCATGATGTCAGGTGTTACCCCTTCCTGCTCGCAGGCGAACATCGTACCGGTTCTGCCGAAGCCCACTGCTACCTCATCGGCGATCATAAGGATATCGTAGCGGTCGCAAAGCTCTCTGACTCGTCTGACGAAACCTGCCGGTTGCACGATCATGCCGCCAGCTCCTTGGACGAGCGGTTCAATGACGAGCCCGGCGCATTCGTCGCTATGGGCCGCCATGATCTTTTCAAGTTCATCTGCGCAAAGGAGACCACACGTGCTGCAATCGCGTTCCGCTGTCAGTTCGCAACGGTAACAGTAGGGGGAGGGCGCCTGAAACGTCGGGAAGAGAAGGGGGCGGAAGACCTCATGGAAAATGTCGATGCCCCCGACGCTGACTGCCCCGACCGTATCGCCGTGGTAGGCGTTCTTGAAGGAAATGAATTTTGTCTTTGACGGCTTTCCCTGGTGCTGCCAGTACTGGAAGGCCATCTTGATTCCTATCTCCACTGCCGTGGAGCCGTTGTCGGAATAGAATACCTTGGTAAGACCCGGCGGCGTGATATCCACGAGTCGTTTGGCGAAAAGGGCCGCCTTGTCACTCGCAAGACCGAGCAGGGTGGAGTGCTCCATCCTGTCGACCTGGTCTTTTATTGCCTCATTGATTTCCCGTTTGCAGTGCCCGTGGACATTGGTCCAGATGGAGCCTACCCCGTCAAGATAGCGATTACCGTCGGTATCGATGAGCCAGGACCCGCGGCCTCGTTCGATGACGATGGGGCTTTCAGCCTCCCACTCGCGCATCTGAGTGAAAGGGTGCCATACGTAACGACGGTCATATTCCTGGAGAATTTTCGTGATGTCTTCAGCCAACGCCTAACTCCCGCAACAAAATGTTCGTTGTTAGTTCTTTGTCGAGTCTTTCTGCCAATCGTTCCACTACTGTCTGAAGGTTTTCATGTGCCACGTGGGGGAATACCCCGAGAAGAGGGGCGCCGGCCAGGGAATCGATCATGTGAGGGGCATATTCTTCCGCCTGGTCCGGTTGAGCAGGATAATTGTTTATGATGATGCCCCTGACATCGATACCCAGTTGACGGGCAGTAAACGTGGTGAGGAGGGTGTGATTGATGGTGCCAAGGTTCGGGCGGGCTACGATTAGCGCCGGAAGTCCCAGGTGAAGAATCAAATCGGCCACCGTGAGGCCGCCGGCAAGGGGGACCATGAGACCACCTGCCCCTTCGACGATGACGAAGTCATGATCGGTAGCCACGTGTTCGCATGCCTCCCTGATGCGGCCAAAGTCGATGCGGACGCCATCCCTGGATGCCGCCACCGAAGGCGCGAGGGGATCCTTTAGAAGATAAGGGGCAACGTCTGCCATCGGTGCCGTCTCGTCGGCCGCCCAGCGCAGAAGTTCCGCGTCTTCGGAGATGAGGATGCCGTCGCGCTCCACGCAGCCGCTCGTCACGGGTTTGATGACTCCGACCCGGACGCCGCGGAGCTTGAGGACGCGGGCAAGAGTGGCAGCCACCACCGTTTTGCCGATGCCGGTATCGGTACCGGTTATGAAAATTCCCTTCAGTGACACGGCAGCCTCATTCACAACAGTTGGCAACGGTCAGTTCGAGGTCACGGAGCATCTGCCAGTCGAGCTCGGGATCCCTTCCCGTTGTCGTAAGATAGTTGCCGATCATGGTGCCATTTGCTCCCGCAAAGAACATCCATGACTGGAGGTCGCGGAGGTTTTTCTCGCGCCCACCACATATGGCGATTTTCTTCGTCGGGAGAATGAGCCGGAAGAGGGCGATGGTCTTCAGGCACTCCATGGGCGTTATGAAATTGGCATGGGCAAGTCTGGTCCCTTCGATGGGGTTGAGGAAATTAAGGGGCACCGAGTCCACGTCCAGTTCCCTCAGGGTCAGGGCGAGTTCCACCCGCTGCGAAGCGTTTTCTCCCAAGCCGAAGATGCCCCCGCAGCAAACCTTCATCCC
>DATDMX010000129.1:0-2370 GCA_036518575.1 Geobacteraceae bacterium
ACGAAATCGATCGACCCCAGTATCGCCAGAAGGTCCGCCACGAGCCACCCCCGACTCATGAGGGGGAGGGCCTGGATGTGGGGGAAGCTCGGCGTGCGGATGCGCATCCGGTACGGGACGTTGAGGCCGTCGGAAACGACGAAGTAGCCGTTTTACCCTTTTGGGGCCTCGATGGCGCAGGAGTTCTCACCCGCCGGCGGCGTCATGCCGCGGGTGGAATTCACGAAGTGATGGATGAGCGACTCGATGTCGTTCAGGGTGTCGCGCTTCCGGGGCAGTACATAGCGGTAGTCGTCGGTCATCCATCGTCCTCCCGGCATCCCATTCGCAGCCTGCTCGACGACCCTGAGCGACTGGCGCATTTCCTCCAGCCGCACGAGGTAGCGGGCGTAGCAGTCGCCCCCTTCCGCCACCGCGGTTTCGAAGTCGAAGCGGTCATAGCCGCCGTAGGGTATCTTCTTGCGCAGGTCCCAGTCGAAGCCGCAGGCCCGCAGGTTGGGCCCCGAAATCCCCCACTCGATTGCTTCGTCCCGAGAGATGACCCCCACCCCCTTGAGCCGGGCGAGAAAGATGGGGTTGTGCGTGAGGAGCGCCTCGTACTCCTTGAGGCGCGGCGGAAACCAGGCGAGGAACGACCTGACTGGCTCTTCCCACCCTTCGGGAAGGTCTTCGGCCACGCCACCGATGCGAAACCAGGCGGGATGCATCCGTCCGCCGGTGATCATCTCCACGATGTCGAAGATCTTCTCCCGGTCGGTGAAAGTGTAAAAGACCGGCGTCATGGCCCCCACGTCGGCCGCGAAGGTGCCGAGCCACACGAGGTGGTTGGCAAGGCGGAAGAGCTCGGCGAGCATGACGCGGATGAAGAGCGCCCGCTCCGGGACCGTGATCCCGCAGAGCTTCTCCACGCTCGTCACGTAGGCGAGATTGTTCTGCACCCCCGCAAGATAATCGATGCGGTCGGTGTAGGGGAGGAACTGGTGCCACGACTGCCGTTCGCCGATTTTCTCGGCCCCGCGGTGATGGTAGCCGATGTCGGCGTCGAGATCGACGATCTCCTCGCCTTCCAATTTCAGGATCAGCCTGATGATGCCATGGGTCCCCGGATGCTGGGGGCCGAGGTTCAGGATGAGGTTTTCCTCGTCGATGCGGTCGAAGTAGTCGGCCGCGGGAAGCGGCTGGTGCCGGCGGGCATCGGCCGTCGTGTAGGGGGACATCTCGGTGGCCCGGAAAGGGTGCTCCTTGCGTAGCGGGTGCCCCGCCCAGTCGTGGGGCATGAGAATGCGCCTGAGCCCCGGGTGGCCGGCGAAGCGCAGGCCGTACATGTCGTACACTTCCCGCTCGTACCAGGAGGCAGCCGGGAAGACGGAGGTGACGCTGGGGAGTTCGGGATACGCGCCGTCGAGCTCGGTCTTGATGCGGATGTGGCCGGGGGTGTCGAAGCAGAGGAGGTGGTAGTTCACCGTGAAGTCCCGGAACCTGTCTCTCTCTCGCCGGCACGACTCGTCGACGCAGCCAATGTCGTCCAGCCGCCGGAAGGGGTTCGCGCTCCTCGTCTTCAGGTGCCGCAGCACCTCCGGGACGAGTTCCTGCGGGCAGCGCCAGGTGGGCATGTCGGTGGCGGCCGCATCGGCCGTGACACGCCCCTCGAAGCGCGCCTCCAGCTCGCCCTCGAGGCCGAAGTCGGGGAAGAGGTGACGGGGCGCGGCAGGACGCCACATCTCGTCCGAGCGGGGCATCCAGAGCCGGGGATGCTGTACCGATGTGCCGCGGATCTTCGTCCCCGCCATCCCCGGGCCGCGCGTGTCGCGGGACTTGGTGACCCCGTCCACGAGGACCGGCGCCGTCGTCCCCTGGGTACCACCGGGGAGATGGAGGACCGGCCGGGCCGGGCGCTCGTCGGCGATGATTTTTTCCTGGAGAAGGATCAGTCCCTGGAGGAAGGCCTCGGGCCGGGGCGGGCAGCCGGGAACATAGACGTCCACCGGGATGATCTGGTTCACCCCCTGGACGACGCTGTAGACGTCGTACATGCCGCCCGAGTTGGCGCAACTCCCCATGGAGATGACCCAGCGCGGCTCGGCCATCTGCTCGTAGAGTCTGAGGATCGAGGGGGCCATCTTCTTGAAGACCGTGCCGGCGATCACCATCAGGTCCGCCTCTCGCGGGGTGCCGCGCAGCACCTCGGCGCCGAAGCGGGAGATGTCGTAGCGGGAGGTGAAGGAGGTCATCATCTCCACGAAACAGCAGGAAAGCCCGAAAAACATCGGCCAGAGGGAATTGGCCCGCCCCCAGTTGATCAGGTCGTCCAGGCGGGTGAGGATGATGTTGTCGGGACTTTTGTTATTGTCCATTAAATCACCACAATCA
>DATDMX010000130.1:0-6250 GCA_036518575.1 Geobacteraceae bacterium
GGACCAGGGGGTCATCTTCGGCATCCTCGACGCCTCGGCCAACTCGACGCTTGATCAGAATAGCCTCTTTGCCGCGGCCACCAACCGCGTCTTCCAGAGTATCCCCGAGACCGACTTCACCTTCCAGCTCACCTTTCCCAACTCGGGCTTCAGCGGCATGGTCACGAAGCCGTGGGACGAGCGCAAGCGCAACATCTTCCAGATCATGCCCGAGGTGCAGGGGAAGCTGCAAAAGGTCCCCGGCATCCAGATCTACCCGGTGACGCCGCCGGCCCTCCCCGGCGGGGGGGATTTCCCCGTGGAGTTCATCATCGCTTCCACGGCCGAGGAAGGCCAGATCCTCGATTTCGCCCGCCAACTGCAGGCGAAGGCCATGAAGAGCGGCATGTTCGCCTTTCCTCCCATCATCGACGTGAAGATCGACCAGCCCGAGTCCCGCTTCATTATCGATCGGGACAAGGTGGCGAGTCTCGGCCTCAACCTGGGGCAGATCGGCGGCGACCTCGGCGGCATGGTGGGAGGAGACTACGTGAACCGCTTCGACATCTCGGGGCGAAGCTACAAGGTGATTCCGCAGGTGGAGCGGGTGGGGCGCTTGAACCCCGGTCAGCTGAAGGATATTTACGTCACCGGTCCCAACGGGGGGCTCATTCCGCTCTCCACGGTGGCCACGCTCCGGGAGTCGGTGGTGCCGCGCTCGCTGAACCGCTTCCAGCAGCTGAATGCCGTGAAGATAAGCGGGGTGGCCATGCGGCCGCTGGACGAGGCGCTGCGCTTTCTGGAGGGTGAGGCGACAAAGATTCTCCCCAAGGGCTATGTCATGGACTACACCGGCGAGTCGCGGCAGCTCCGCACCGAGGGGAACAAGTTCCTCCCCGCCTTTGCGCTCGCCGTCATTCTCATTTTCCTCGTCCTCGCGGCCCAGTTCAACAGCTTCCGCGACCCCTTCGTCATCCTCGCCGGGTCGGTACCGCTCGCCATGTTCGGGGCGCTCATCTTCACCTTCCTCAAGATGCCCGACCCCAACACCCCCTTCTGGACCAAGGGGTGGACCACCACCCTCAATATCTACTCCCAGGTGGGGCTCGTGACCCTCGTGGGGCTCGTCTCCAAGAATGGCATCTTGATCGTCGAGTTCGCCAATAAGCTCCAGCTCGAAGGGCTGTCCAAGCTGGAGGCGGTGCGCCAGGCGGCCATGACGCGGCTTCGCCCCATCCTCATGACGAGTGCGGCCACCATCGCCGGCCACTTCCCGCTCACCCTCGTCACCGGCGCCGGGGCCGCGGCCAGAAATTCCATCGGTCTCGTCCTCGTGGGGGGGATGTTCGTCGGCACCCTCTTCACCCTCTTCGTCGTCCCCTCCATCTACATGCTCATCGCCCGCGACCACAGTAAGGACCGGGAGCGGGAGGCGGCTGTGGCGGCTGCGGAAGGGTGAGTTTCTACCCGCCCTCTCTTCCTGGTGCCTTGCCCTGCAACAGGTGATATTTGTTTGACTCTCCCCAAGAAAACAAGTAATTTAGGCAGACTATGGCGTCAGAGTTTGTCCAATGCTGAGAGCGCGTCTCTTCCTTCTGGTGTTCGTTCCCTTTACCCTGCTGACGGCTGCAAGTGCCATCGTGGCGACCCTTTTCGACTCGACTGGCAGGCTCTACCATCGGCACGCCCGGTTCTGGAGCCGGTTCGCCCTCTGGATGGCAGGGGTGAGGGTGGAGGTGAGCGGCGTGGAGAACATCCCGCCCGGCCCGGTCATTTTCATGAGCAACCACCAGAGTAACTTCGACATCCTCTCCCTCTTCCGCGCCATCCCGCAGCAGTTCGCGTGGCTCGCCAAGGAGGAGCTCTTCCGGATTCCCGTCTTCGGCCACTCCATGGCGCGGGCGGGGTACATTCCCCTCAATCGCGGCGACAGCCGCAGCGCGCTGAAGAGCATGACCGCGGCCGCGGAGCGGATAAAGAAGGGAAAGAGTGTCATCATCTTCCCCGAGGGGACGCGGAGCAACGACGGCTCGCTCCTTCCCTTCAAGCGGGGGGGATTCATTATCGCGGCCAAGGCCGGGGTGCCCGTCGTGCCCTGCTCCATCAGCGGGAGCAGGCTCGTCAACCCCCCGAAGAGGATCGAACTCCATCGGGGAGTAATCACCATCCGTTTCGGCGCGCCCATCACCATGGCCGCCCGGACCGACGCCGACCGCCAGGAACTTCTCGAACGCGTGCGGAGCGCCATCGCCGCAGGGCTGGAGAGCTGAATGACCTTCCTTTACCCGCTCATGATCGTTGCCGGGCTCGTCCTCGTCGTCTGGGGGCTTCCCGCCGCCCACCGGCTGCGTCGGCCTTACGACATCCTTGCGGCCCTCGCGGTCCTTGTGGGCGTGATTGTCGCCCTGCTGGGCACGCTTCTCACGGCCGTTCCCGGGTTTTTCAAGGGGTAGAAGCTTCATGGAAAGAACCAAGACCATCGCCGCCAACGTTGCGGTCATCATTCTCGTCGCCCTTCTCCTCATCTGGGGAGACACGTGGTGGCGCCAGTGGCGCCAGTTTTCCAAGGGGGAGCAGGCGCAGGCCGCCGGCGACGTCATCGGCGCCATTGCCGGCTATGAATCGGCCATCCACATGTACACCCCCGCAAGCCCCCTCGTGGAGCGGGCTGCCGGAAAGCTCTGGAGCTTGGGCGAAGAGCTGGAGCGGCGTGGCGACCGGGAGCGGGCACTTATTGCCTACCGCTCCCTCAGGAGCTCGTTCTACGCGGCGCGCTGGCTGGCGCAGCCCGGAACAAAATGGATCGAGCGTTGCGACGCCAAGATCGCGGCTCTCGTGAAACAGCCACAGAAACAGGGAAACTGAGAAGAAGAGCGTGACGACCGAACCGACACAATTGCATGACCTGCGCTTCATCCCGTTGGGAGGGCTGGGTGAGATCGGCCTCAACATGGCGGCCTTCGAGTACGGTGACGACATCATCGTCGTTGACTGCGGCCTCATGTTCCCGGAGCCGTACATGCTCGGCATCGACCTCGTGGTCCCCGACGTGGCATACCTCCGGGAGCGGGCCGACCGGGTGCGGGGAATCTTCCTCACCCACGGCCACGAGGACCACATCGGCGCCCTTCCGTATGTGCTTCCCCAGTTCGCCCCTCCCGTCTATGGGACGGCGCTCACGCTTGGCTTCGTCCGGGAAAAGCTCAAGGAGTTCGAGCTTGAGCGCTGCACCGACTTCAACGTGGTGCGCCCCCGCGAGAAGGTGAGCGTCGGCCCCTTCGAGGTGGAGTTTATCCGTGTCGCCCACTCCATCGTGGACGGCTGCGCCCTGGCAATCCGCACTCCGCGCGGCGTGGTGATCCACACCGGCGATTTCAAGATCGACCAGACCCCCGTGGACGGCGAACTCACCGACCTCGTTACCTTCGCCCGCTATGGCGAGGAAGGCGTGCTCGCCCTCATGGCCGACTCCACCAACGTGAAGCGGGAGGGGTACACCCTGTCGGAGCGGGTGGTGGGTGAGGCCTTCGACGAGATCTTTCCCAGCTGCTCCGGGCGGATCATCGTCGCCGCCTTTTCCAGCAACATCCACCGGGTACAGCAGGCCATCGACGCGGCCGTGCGCTGCGGCCGCAAGGTCCTCCTCAACGGCCGCTCCATGATCGCCAACGTGCAGATTGCCCGCGAGCTCGGCCACCTGACGGTCCCCGAGGGGGTCCTCATCGACCTCAAGGAGCTCCCCCGTCTTCCCCGGGAGGAGATCTGCATGATCACCACTGGCTCCCAGGGCGAGCCCATGAGCTCCCTGGCCCGCATCGCCATGGACGACCACAAGCAGATCCGGGTCGAGGCGGGGGATACGGTGATCCTCTCCTCCCGCTTCATTCCAGGCAACGAGAAGACCATCACCGACCTCATCAACCACCTCTACCGCCGCGGCGCCGAGGTCTACCACGAGCAGGTCTCCGAGGTGCACGTGTCGGGGCACGCTTCCCAGGAGGAGCTGAAGCTCATCCACAACCTCGTCCGGCCCCAGTGGTTTATCCCGGTCCACGGCGAGTACCGCCACCTCGTGAAGCACGCCCAGCTCGCCCAGAAGGTGGGGCTTGCCAAGGAGCGCTGCATCCTGGCGGTGAACGGCGACGTCGTCACCTTCGGCGACGCGGGGGGAGCGATCACCGAAACCATCGAGACCGGGCGGGTCTTCGTGGACGGCAAGGGGATCGGCGACGTGGGGGACGTGGTCCTCAAGGACCGTCGCCATCTCTCCCAGGACGGCATGGTGGTGGTGATCATCGCCATCGACCAGGGGAGCGGCGCCATCATCTACGGCCCTGACATCGTTTCCCGCGGCTTCGTTTTCGAGGATGAGAGCCAGGAGTACCTCGACGAGGCGAAGAAAGTAGTCACCGACACTCTGGCCCTCCACAACACCGCGGTCCTCGCCGACTGGGGCGAAGTGAAGCAGGAGGTGCGCCGGGTGCTGAGGCGTTTCTTCAACAAGACCATCGAGCGGCGGCCGGTCATTCTGCCGCTCATCTTGGAAATGTAAGCACGAGAACCCCATGGACGAGAAAATCGACAAATCGGAAAAGCTGAAGAAGGAGCTGGCGGGGATGGCGATGGGTTTTGCCGGCCTCTTTCTCCTCATCGCGCTTCTTTCCTTCAACACGGCCGACAGCACCGCCAATACCTTCTCCACCGAGTCGGGGTACCGCAATTTCGGCGGTATGCTCGGGGCGCAGCTGGCCGATATTTTCCTGGAGGGGTTCGGCTTGGCCGCCTACCTCATCCCGGCAACCCTCATCTACCTCGCCTACCGGTTGCTGCGCTTTAAGGATCTTCGCTTTCGTCCCTACAAGGGGGGCGCCTTCGCGGCACTTCTCATCTCGCTCGCCACCTTCTTTGCCTTCTGGGGAGTGGAAAAGACCGAGCTCTTCGGCCAGAAGGTCTCCACCGGCGGCCTCTTCGGCATCGGGACGGCGAAGCTCCTCAAGGGGTATCTCGGTGTCCCGGGGGCGCTCCTTCTCCTCCTCCCCATGCTGGCCGCCTCCATCATGGTCATGTCGCGGTTTTCCTTCGTTCTCTTTGCCGACTGGTGGATCGGAGCCATCGGGGACAAGTGGGCCCGCTTCCGCGAGCGGCGCGCCCTGAACCGGGAGGCCCTCGGCGGCGAGGCCCGCGCTGCCGTGGAGAACGCCCCGCCCATCCGTACGGCCCCTGTTCCCCCTCCGCCCGCGCCACCAGCGGTTAAGAAGGAGAAGAAGCGCGAGGAGGAAAAGGCGAAACCGGTGCAGGAGACCTTCGATTTCGTGAAGGCCGACGGCACCTACCGCACTCCGCCCCTCTCGCTCCTCGATGACCCGCCGGCCCAGGAGAAGCGAGTCGACAAGGAGGCGCTCGCCATGAACGCGCGTCTTCTGGAGAAGAAGCTCAAGGACTTCGGGGTCGAGGGGGAGGTGGTGGAGATCTGCCCCGGCCCGGTGGTCACCATGTACGAGTTCGCCCCCGGCCCCGGCATCAAGGTGAGCCGCATTGCCGGACTCTCCGACGACCTTTCCATGGCGCTCCAGGCCCTCTCCATCCGCATCGTGGCCCCCATCCCCGGCAAGGGGGTAGTGGGGATCGAACTGCCCAACCGGGTGCGGGAGATGGTGTCCCTCAAGGAGATCTTCACGTGCGAGGAGTTCCACCGGGGGAAATTGAAGCTTCCGCTCGCGCTCGGCAAGGACATCGCGGGGCTCCCCCTCGTGACCGACATGGCGCGCATGCCTCACCTCCTCGTGGCAGGCGCCACGGGTGCCGGGAAATCGGTCTCCATCAACACCATGATCCTCTCCCTTCTCTACACCGCAACCCCCAACGACGTGCGCCTCATCATGGTGGACCCCAAGATGCTGGAGCTCTCCATCTACGAGGGGATTCCCCATCTGCTTCTCCCCGTCGTCACCAATCCGAAGAAGGCGGCGCTCGCCCTCAAGTGGGCGGTGGAGGAGATGGTGCGGCGCTACCGCCTCATGGCCGACAAAGGGGTGCGTAACATCGACTCCTACAACAAGGCGCTGGAGAAGGAGGAGAAGGAGTCGGTCGAGCTTCAGGCCAAGGGAACGGTCGTCGTGGAAGAGGTGGAGGAGCTGTCGCCGGACGACGAAGCGGCCCTCCAGCTTCTCCTCGACAAGGATGGGGAGCAGCTGGAGCACGGCCATCTCCCTTACATCGTCGTCATCGTCGACGAACTCGCCGACCTGATGATGGTGGCCGGCCGGGAGAT
>DATDMX010000131.1:0-5297 GCA_036518575.1 Geobacteraceae bacterium
GGTGTCTATCAGTTTCTGCTTGCCGGTAAAGAAGGGATGACATGCTGAACAAATCTCCGTGCTTATTTCCGGCTTGGTGGAACGGGTCTGGAACGTATTGCCGCACAGGCACTTGACCGTCACTTCCTCGTACTTGGGATGAATACCTTCTTTCATATCTGCCTCCTCACAGGGGCGCACCGGCCCATGTCTCAATATACTGGTTGCTGGGAAAGTAGTACCGTAACATTCCACATCGTTTTTTTCAAGAGTTTTTTACCCGTCCGCTGCAGCACCGATTTCAGCGCTATCTGCTCATGGAATCAAGAAAATTCTGGTTGGTTTTTGTCTCGGCCAGCTTGGAAATGAGGAACTCCATACTGTCGACGACGTTCATCGGGTGGAGCACCTTACGCAGAATCCAGATGCGGTTGAGGGCCGCCTTGTCGATGAGGAGTTCTTCTTTGCGCGTCCCCGACTTGTTGATGTCGATGGCGGGGAAGGTCCGCTTCTCCACGAGCTTGCGGTCGAGGTGAACCTCCATGTTGCCCGTCCCCTTGAACTCCTCGAAGATAACCTCGTCCATCTTGCTCCCCGTGTCGATGAGGGCAGTGGCAATGATGGTGAGCGACCCGCCCTCCTCGATATTGCGGGCGGCGCCAAAGAAGCGCTTCGGTTTGTGGAGGGCGTTCGAGTCGACCCCGCCGGAAAGGATCTTCCCGGAGGGGGGGATGACGGTATTGTAGGCGCGGGCAAGACGCGTAATGGAGTCGAGGAGGATAACCACGTCGCGCTTGTGCTCCACGAGTCGCTTCGCCTTCTCGATGACCATCTCCGCCACCTGAATGTGGCGCGCCGCCGGCTCGTCGAAGGTGGAGGAAATGACCTCGCCCCTGACCGAGCGCTGCATATCGGTTACCTCCTCGGGACGCTCGTCGATGAGGAGGACGATGAGAAACACCTCGGGATGATTCTCAGCGATGGAGTTGGCGATATTCTGGATGAGCATGGTCTTGCCGGTGCGCGGCGGGGCGACGATGAGGCCGCGCTGCCCTTTACCGATCGGGTCGATGAGCTCCATCACCCGCATCGACATGTTGTCCGGGGTGGTTTCCAGCTTAAGCTTTTCCTGGGGGTAGAGGGGGGTGAGGTTGTCGAAAAGGATCTTTTCCCGCGCCACGTCCGGCGATTCGAAGTTGACCGTCTCCACCTTGAGAAGAGCGAAGTAGCGCTCGCCTTCCTTCGGGGGGCGAATCTGCCCGGAGACCGTGTCGCCCGTGTGGAGATTGAACCGCCGGATCTGCGACGGGGAAACGTAGATATCATCCGGCCCCGGGAGATAGTTGTAATCGGGCGCCCGCAGGAAGCCGAAGCCGTCAGGAAGGCACTCGAGTACCCCTTCGCCGAAAATCATGCCGTTTTTCTCGGTCTGGGCATTGAGGATGGCGAAAATGAGGTCCTGCTTGCGCAGGCTCGAAGCCCCTTCGATGTTGAGCCCTTTCGCGATAGCGGTCAGCTCGTTGATTTTCTTGACTTTCAGATCCTGTAAATTCATTGGTTCTCCTGGATGGCGCACAGAGGCGGGCAATCGGACGGGGCCGAAGCGGGGGAAAAGGACATTTTCAGCGGTGATTGGGCATAGAAGCGTTGGTGAAAGGAGCGCGGCTCCATTTGACCTTGACCATTTAATGTATTAACGAAGTTTCAAAGAAATCTGCGGTGGTGTGTCGTTCGTCTTTTCGCGAGTGAAGTTAGGGGTAAGAGCTTTTCAGACGTGGATAATTCATTTTATAACGCTGAGCTGCGGGGATGTCAACACTATTTGCGTGCGGGAAGGCCAAAATTTTTCGGGATTTTTTGCCACTCTCGACTATCGAAGCCACACGAGGGGCCCAAAAAAACGATTCACAAAGCCCATTTTCCTGCGATCCCGGCGGACGCCGCCCGGACGGGTTGGCACCCGAACGTGGCAATTAATCCCATCACCCGGCAGCCGGGTTATCCTGAATTTTCCCGAGGAGACGCAGCAGGCCGTCCAAGATTGTCGCCGGATGGGGCGGACAACCGGGGATATAGAGATCCACCGGCACGAGGCTGTCGGCGCCGTTGTTGGCCTGGGGCGAATCGATAAACGGCCCGCCGTTGATGGCGCAGGCGCCGCTGGCGACGACGATCTTGGGGGCCGGAATTGCTTCATAGGTGGCAAGGAGGGCCTCGCGCATGTTTTCGGTCACCGGCCCGGTGATCCAGAGCCCATCCGCATGGCGCGGCGAAGCCACGAACTGGATGCCGAAACGCCCCAGATCCCATCCTATGGTGGAAAGAACGTTGGTGTCCGCCTCGCAGGCGTTGCACCCCCCCGCACTCACCTCCCGAAACTTGAGCGAGCGCCCGAACAACCGGCGCAGGTCGGGGGGAAGCGGTTGGGCAAGCTTGCGTTCGGAGCCGCCACTCACCACGAGCTGGTCACGCTCGGTGACGGCAAGTCGGTAGTCGGTGGTGAATTCGACGTTCCCGGCGCTGCATTCGGCACAAAAGAGGCATTTCCCCATATCCAGGGAGCCACCCCCCTCGGCGGTGATGGCGCCGTACGGGCACGCGGTTTCCTTGTCCCTGGTCACCTGAGCCAACGACGCAGTGACAGGGTAGCCCCGGAAACGTTCCGGCATCTGAAGCGGTGCCGCCGGGTACGGCATGGTGCGATGACCCTGCTTGATGCGGGCAAAAATTGCATGGATCATGGCGGGTTATCCTTTCTTCCCGCGTGGGGAATCACAACATGGTGCGGACTGCCGTCCAACGAGCGGGTGACCCATTCGTTCCGGCCGCCTGTGCAGTTTTCCTACAGGTCGAAACCACAGTAGGAGAGATTGAAGCTCTTGTTGCAGAGAGGGAAATCGGAGATCTGCTGTCCCCTGAGGGCCATGGCAAGCCCCTGCCAGTTGTGAAATGACGGGTCGACGATCTTGTAGCGGGCAAACGCGCCGGCATCGTCGGTGACCGCCACGTGACAGATTTCGCCGCGCCACCCTTCGGTCAGGGCCACGGCAAGGTGCTGCCCAGCACACGCCGACGGTTTCGACCGGTGGCCTCCGGCAGGGAGCTGCCGCAGCTGCTCTTCCAGGAAATCCATGGACTTTTGGGCCTCCTGCCAGCGCACCATGGTGCGGGCGAAGACGTCGCCGTTCAGCGCGGTGGCAACCGGCAAGTGGGTCATGCGGAAGATCCCGAAGGGATAGTCATGGCGCACGTCCCGCTTGATGCCGCAGGCCCGGGCCGCGGGCCCCACCAATCCCAGCTCAGCGGCAATTTCCCGGGACAGCGCTCCGGTCCCCTCGAGCCGCCCCATGACCGATGGCGTGCTCCAGAGGAGATCCACGGCGCCGGTCAGGTCTCGACGTGCGTCGGCCAGGCGTTTGAGCAGGTCGTCACGCTGCTCCGAGGTCAGATCGAAAATCGTGCCCCCGGGCGTGAGGAGCCCCCGACCAAAACGGCTCCCGCAGAGAACGGCCGTCATGTTGAGAAAGTCACCCCTGATCCGGCCGCAGAAGGAGGCGGTGGGGAGATAGCCCACGTCGCCGGCAATCGCGCCCAGGTCGCCGGTATGGTTGGCCAGGCGCTCGAGTTCGAGGGCAATGCCGCGCAGTACCTCGGCCCGTGGCGGCACCTTGACCCCGGACAACGCCTCCATGACCATGCAGTATGCCTGGCCATGGCCGATGGTGGTGTCGCCGGCGACCGTCTCCATCTGCTGGAGCGTGCGGGGATGCGGGCCGCCGGGCAGCCCCGCCTCGATGCCCCGATGCTGGTAGCCAAGGGATATCTCCAGGTGAAAGACTTCTTCACCGTGACACTGGAAGCGGAAATGCCCCGGTTCGATAATCCCGGCATGGACCGGACCGACGGCGACCTCGTGCACCTCGTCTCCAGCCACCTGGAAATACTCCATCACTCCCACGCGCAGCGGCTCGTCCGCGGCCCGGCCCCAGGCATCACGCCCCGCCGCGAACGAGCGGTGAAACCGCACCGGCTTGAACCAGGGGTGGTCGTCGAAAATGAGCCCGCACTGCTCGGCAATCTCACGCTCGAAGAGCTGCACCTGGGGGCAGAGAGCGGCGATGGACGGAAAGTGCCCCTCGTCGGCCACGGTGCGCGTTACGCCGAGCCGCCCCTCGCCCTTGTGGGCAAGAACGCAGACAAGAGCTATACCCCCGGCTGCAGGAGTGCCGAAGTAGGCAACGACACGCCACCCCCCGTCGGTGGCATCGAGAACACTCTGGAGAAACTGGCTTGAGCCGACCAGGGGGATCTCCGCATAGGGGATGGCCGAGCCGTTGTACAGGGTTCGCAGGGAACTATTCATGGCTGCACCCCCAGCATGGCGGCGCCGTCGCGCAAGAGTGCCACGAGAAACTCGGGCGGCCACACCCCCAGGACCAGGATGACCCCCATCATGAACAGCGGCGGTCCCACCGTCAGCGCACGGTCCTCGTAGTCGGTGGGCTCGATATCAGCAGGAGGCGCGCCCATGACCATCGGCAGAACCGTCAGGGCCATCCCGATGAATACGATCACGAGGAAGAGAAGAAACAGCGCCCCCACGAGATGGCGCCCTTCCACGAAGGCGCTGCTCACGATGGTGTACTCGCTGATGAACGGCGAGAAGGGCGGGGAACCGGTGATGGCAATGAAGCCGGCAAGGAATAACCCTCCCGACCAGGGAAGGCGGGTCAGGGCCCCCTTCACCACGTCGGTCGTCTTGTTGTTGTACGAGCGATGAATGTTTCCTGACGAAAGAAAGAGGACCCCCTTGGTCAGGCCGTTATTGAGGAGATGAAAGAGTGCCCCGAAGAGGGCCCCCTTGCCGAGCCCGAGCCCTATGGCGAGAATTCCCACATGCTCCACGCTCGAATAGGCCAGCATGCGCTTGAAGTCGGCCTGCTTGGCCATGAACACGGCGGCAAAGGCCATGGACACAAGCCCCATGCCCACCAGGGTCTTCTGGAAAAAGAGGGCTTCCGTGCCGGATGCGAGACATATCTGGTAGACCCGCACGATGGAGAGAAAGGCGCAGTTGACGAGCCCTCCGGCCAGGAGCGCCCCCACGAGTCCCGGCGCCTCGCCGTAGGCATCCGGCTTCCAGGCGTGCAGGGGAGCCAGACCCATCTTGGAGCCGTAGCCCACGAGGAGGAAGATGGCCGCCGCGTGGAGCCACCCCGGGTTCAGCTCACGTGCCGAGGCCATGAGCGGCCCCAAGAGGAGAGTCGCGTCGCGATGGGCCACGTAGGTGGAATAGGCAAGGAAGAGAAGCCCGAGAA
>DATDMX010000132.1:0-4486 GCA_036518575.1 Geobacteraceae bacterium
CGGTAATGCCGTCAAGTTCACGGAGAGCGGCGGCGTGACCCTCGGAGGCGTGGCGCAGGGGGGAGAGGCGCGGCTGACGGTGTGCGACTCCGGGCCGGGACGGCGGGCCGACGATATGGGCAAGCTCTTTCTTTTCTTCAGCCGGATAACGTCTAACGATCTGCCGCAGCATGAAGGGACCGGGCTCGGTCTCTACATTTCGAAGAAAATCATGGCCATACTCGGCGGAGACATCTGGGCCGAGAGCGAATTCGGCAAGGGCAGCACCTTTACCGTCAGTTTGCCGTCGTGGGAAGGGGAGGCGCAGTGAAAAACGTGCTTGTCGTGGACGACAATGAAAAGAACATGTACCTCATCTCCTTCATCCTCGGGAAGATGGGGCATCGCGTGGTGCAGGCAACGACCGGGGAAGAGGGGGTGGAGCTGGCCGTGAGCGAGAAACCCGATCTCATCCTCATGGATATCCAGCTGCCGGGGATCGACGGACTCGAAACCACCAAGCGGATCCGCGAGGCCGGAGTTGCCAGCGTCCCCATCATCGCCATCACTTCCTTTGCCATGTCGGGTGACCGGGAGCGCCTGTTGGCCGCCGGGTGCAACGGCTACATAGAAAAGCCCATCGATCCCGAGACGATCATGGGCGAAATCAATGCATACCTTGGGTAATGCTCTGTCGGGGGGGACGAGATGAAGCTTCTCATCGTGGATGACAACAGCGACAATCGCTACCTGCTCGAAACGCTTCTGCGGGCCGAAGGCTACCAGATCATTTCCGCCGGCGACGGTCGGGAAGCCCTTGACCTGCTGCAGTCGTCGGGCGCCGACGTAATCGTCTCCGATATTCTCATGCCCAGGATGGACGGCTTTCAGCTCTGCCGTGCCGTGCGCGGTGACCAGGCTCTCAGGGACATCCCCTTCATCTTCTACACGGCCACGTACATCACGGACGAGGACCGGACGTTTGCATTGAGTCTCGGCGCGGACCGGTTTCTCGTGAAGCCTGACGACATTGAGGTGCTTGGGCAGACGGTAAAGGACGTGCTTGCCGACCGCCCCTCTGCCGAGGCGCCGTCCCCGGCCGACGAGGCGGAGTTTTTCAGGGAGTACAGCAAGGTTCTCTTTCGCAAGATCGAAAAGAAGGCGGCCGATCTCGAAGAGACGAGGCACTTCAACGAATTCATGCGCGAGCATAACCAGAGCCTGGAAGAGGAGGTCCTGCTGCGGACGGAGGAACTCAACCGTGCATTCCACCGGCTGGATAGCCTGAGCAGCGAAATGGTGCAGAAGTTGACGGTGGCGGCCGAATTCCGGGACCAGATAACCGGCGCCCACATCTCGCGCCTGGGAAAGTATTCACGCGCGCTTGCCGAGGCGATGCGGATGCCGGGGGATTTCGTCGAGACCATCGCGTTCGCAAGTCTCCTGCACGACATCGGCAAGATCGGCATTCCCGACAGGATACTCCTCAAACCGGGCCCGCTCACGTGGGAGGAATTCGAAATCATCAAGACCCATACGCTCATCGGCGAGAAGATCCTCGCGGATTCCACCGATCCGCGCATGCGCATGGCCGCTTCCATTGCCCTGAACCATCACGAGCGATGGGATGGCGGGGGGTATCCGAACCGCCTCAGGGGAGAGGAGATTCCCCGCGAAGGGAGGATCGTTACGCTCGCGGACCAGTACGATGCCCTGCGCTGCCAACGGCCCTACAAGCCGGCCATGGACCATGCGACTGCGTACCGGATCATCGTCGAAGGGGACGACCGGACCGCGCCAGGGCATTTCGATCCCGTGGTTCTTGCGGCTTTCAAGGCCATTGCGCCCCAGTTCGCCGACATCTTCGAACACAATCAATGACGTGCGGCCGCGGCGGGAAGGGCCAACAGACGGCATCGCCGTCGGCGCCCCACTGTCGCGTGCCGCCCCTGCTGCCCGCCCCCTTTCGCGATTGACACAACGGTAAATTTTTTCTATAGTTACCCTTCCGGGTAGCGCCGGTCCCGTTCGTCCCGTGGCGCGATTCCCCGAGGGCCTCTCCATGCGAACCGCACTGTTACTCATCATAGCGCTCATGGCGCCCATCCCGGCCATCGCTTCCGACCAGCCGCTTTCCGTCTCGCTTCACGCTGCAATGCCGGAATATCCGCTTCCCGGACAGAGGGAAGGGGAGAAGCTCGACCGGGTCGCCCTCAATGCCGATTCCCGCCTGATGCGTGAGCTGGAGCTGCCGGCCACCGAGGTGGCCGTGCGCGAGACACCGCCTGCCGGCGACGACTTCGAGCTGCGCCTTCCCGAGGAGGAGCTCCCCGAGTCGGACATTCCGCTCACCCTCAACAGCAAGGTGGAGTACTTCGTCCGCTACTTCCAGACATCGGGGCGGAACGCCTTCAGTCGCTGGCTCTCGCGCTCCGAGCGCTACATCCCCATGATGAAGGAAGTGCTCAAGAAGGAGGGGCTCCCCGAGGACCTGGTCTACCTCGCCATGATCGAGAGCGGCTTCTCTCCTCACGCCTATTCGGTGGCGAGCGCCGTCGGTCCGTGGCAGTTCATGTCCGCCACCGGCAAGCGGTATTCGCTGCGCATCAACAGCTGGATCGACGAGCGGCGCGATCCCCTGAAATCCACCGTTGCGGCCGCGCTCTATCTGAAGGAGCTCTACGGCCTTTTCAACAAGGACTGGTATCTGGCGGCCGCCGGCTATAATGCGGGTGAGAACAAGATCATTCGTGCCATTGGCATGTATAACAGCACCGATTTCTGGGAACTTTCCAAGGGGTCGTACCTGAAGCGGGAGACCAAGGAGTACGTGCCGAGGCTTCTCGCCGCAGCCATCATCGCGAAGGAGCCGGCCAGGTACGGTTTTGCCGACGTGGCCTACCTGCCGCCCATCGAATTCGACGCGATGACGATCCCCTCCCGGACCGACCTGGAGGTGGCGGCCAAGGCGTGCGGCGTCGCCACCGAGACGCTGCGCGACCTGAACCCGGAACTCCGCCGTTGGGCCACCCCGCCCGACTACCCTGACTACCAGCTTAAGGTCCCCAAGGGGACGAAGGCGCTCTGCGAGGCCGAGTACGCCAAGGTCGCCGAAGGGGAGCGTTTCACCGACCGGATCGTTCACGTGCGCTACCAGGCGAAGAAGCGGGAGACGCTGGCCCTCATCGCCGAGCGCTACGGCACCACCCCCCAGGCCCTGGCCGAGCTGAACGGCCTCGGCAAGAAGACGAAGATTCGCGGCAGAGTAATCGTGGTGCCGGTCAAGGCATCGTTCCTCGACGGTAAGGATGAGGCGAAGCTCGCCCGCGCCAGTCGCCCCGCTCCCGAGCCGAAAGGTTTCACCAAGTACTACACGGTGAAGAAGGGGGATACCCTGCCGGCGGTGGCAAAGCGCTTCAATGTCTCCACCCGCCTCATCGCGCTTTGGAACAACCTCAAGGGGAAGGTGGCGCTTAGGGCCGGGAAACGGATCATCGTCGCCAAGTTCGTCGAGAAGGACGGGGCGATGGTCCCGGCCGAAGAAAAGTCGTGATGCGCTCGTAGCTCGCCCGCCTGCATTCGTTGTGTGAATTCACTATTTTGACAGCCGAAAGGATAGCCCCCCGATGTACAATATTCTCATCTCGTGCGGAGCCGGCATCGCCGTCTTCCTCATTCTCACGCTGGCCGCGGGTCTTTCCTGGTGGATTGCCCTCCTCATCGCCCTCGTGGTGCTCCTGGGTATCTTCTATTTTATCTCCCGCTACATCATGCAGAAGGTGATGGCCGCATCCGAGACCGCCAGCAAGGATCTCCAGGGCCAGCGGGTGGACAAGGCGATCCGCGAGTTGAAGAGCGCCATGCCCTACGGCAAGTGGCAGATCTACGTGACCGGCCAGTTGAACGCCCAGATCGGCATGATCTACTATCTGAAACGCGATTTCTCCAATGCCTTTCCCTACTTGGAGAAGAGCTTCTTCAAAAACTGGGTCGCCATGGGGATGCTGGCCGTCACCCACATGAAGCGGAGCAAGCGGGACAAGATGAAGGAGACCTTCGAGAAGGCCGTACAGTGGAGCCCCAAGGAGTCGCTTCTCTGGGCATTGTACGCCTACTGTCTCTGCGAGGGGGGCGACACCGGCAAGGCGAAGGAAGTGCTTGAACGTGGTCTGAAGAAGCTCCCCTGCGACGAGAAGCTGAAGCAGAATCTGGAACTTCTTGCCGAGGGGAAGAAGATGAAGATGAAGGGCTACGGCGACATGTGGCTACAGTTCCACCTGGAGAGCGTCGGCACCATCCAGAAGCAGCAGATGGCGGCCATGGGCGGGATGCGGCGGCGCATGGTCCGGCGGTAGCGTCGGAGTTCATATGTTTTAAACGAAGGGGGCCTGCGGGTCCCCTTTTTTTGTGGCGAAGCGTGACCGCAAACCAATGGTACGCAGAAAAGACAGCAGCATCGGATCACGGCGGATATTGATGCGTCATGAGCAGTTCGTGTAAGTCGAAA
>DATDMX010000133.1:0-7490 GCA_036518575.1 Geobacteraceae bacterium
TGAAAATAAAACCCTTAATGCTAAAAAATGAATTTCGGCCAAACAACTATGTCTCACGATAAAAAAAGGCTATTTGACTTGTGAGCCTTGAATCCGACGAGAGGGGGTGTTATTTAAACACCCGCTTCCCAACTGTAAAAAATTACAGTTGGGAAATTAGTGATTTCCCACCATTGCACTATTTATGCCTTTATTTGATTTAATTTAAAAACGTATGCACATAAATCTTATATGCTTAAAAATCTGCAACCACAACAAAGCCAAGATAGGACATTTTAGCCACAATGACGGTGCGGGCGGAATCGACGCGCTTGTATGTTGATGGCAATTAGCTGCAGATATGGGGCAGGTGATGCGAAGCGATGATGAAACGCAGAGCGGGCCTTGCTTGCAGGTAAGCACGGTACTTGCGTAGGAAAGGGAATGCTTGGAATGAAAACGCCGTCCTCTTCTTAAGGGGACGGCGTTTTGAATGAGTGGTGCGGAGTTTAGCGCTTAACTGTTTACCGGTGAAAGGAAGAGAGTTAAGAGTGGGGTGAGTCTGATTTTCCGGTCATCTACTATTCGACAGTTACGGATTTTGCGAGATTTCGTGGCTGGTCGACATCGGTGCCCTTGAGCACCGCTATGTGATAGGCAAGAAGCTGCAGAGGCAGCGACAGCAAGACGGGCTGGAGGTCGCCCGCATCCCCCGGAACCTTGAGCGAAACTTCCGCTTTCTTACGAACTTCATCATCGTCTTGCGAGCAAACCGCGATAACCCTGCCGCTGCGGGCGATGACTTCTTCCATGTTCGCCACAACTTTCTCATAGCTCGCATTTTTCGGCACCAGCATCACGACGGGCATGTTCTCGTCGATCAGGGCAATTGGCCCATGCTTCATCTCGCCGGCCGGGTACCCTTCAGCATGAATATACGATATTTCCTTGAGCTTCAAAGCGCCTTCCAGGGCAATCGGATAATTGATGCCCCTCCCCAGATAGAGGAAATCCCTGGCGTTCATGAATTTTCTGGCAATCTTTTCCACGTCGGCGTCAAGCTCCAGAGCCTTCTCGAGAAGCGATGGCACCCGAACGAGCGTCGCGAGCATCTCCTGGGCCTTTACCTTGTCAATGCTCCCCCTGGCGCGGCCGAACCGGACCGTGAACAGATAGAGGGCCACCAGTTGGGTGACGAATGCTTTGGTTGACGCCACACCGATCTCAGGTCCCGCGTGGGTATAGATCACGCCATCAGCTTCCCGGGCAATGGATGAATCAACCACGTTGCATATGGCAAGCGTCCTTCCGCCACGCGCTTTCCCTTCCCGCATGGCAGCCAGGGTATCCGCGGTCTCACCCGACTGAGAGATAAGAATAAGGAGCGTCTTGTCGTTGACAACCGGATTGCGGTAGCGAAACTCGGAAGCGATATCAACCTCTACGGGGACACGACAATGTTCCTCCATGAGGAATTTCCCGACGAGACCGGCATGCCACGAGGTCCCGCAGGCAATGATGCACAGCCTGTCGAACCCTGCCAGGTCGGCATCCGAGATGCGCAAGTCTTCGAGATACACATCTCCGGATTCTTCCTGCAGCCTTCCGGCAACGGTATCCCTTATGGCCCGCGGCTGTTCGAATATCTCCTTGAGCATGAAATGCTTGTACCCCCCTTTTTCCGCCATGAGGGGTGACCAGTCAATGTAGCGTGCCGTTTTTTCGAGGGACTCCCCGTTGATTTTGGAGAAAACGGTCTTCCCCTCGTGGCAGACGAGCATCTCGCCATCTTCCAGAAAGACCATCTGTCGGGTATACGCCAGTATGGCGGGAATATCCGAGGCAACAAAGCATTCGCCTTCGGCCAGGCCGACCACCATGGGAGATCCTTGTTTTGCCGCCAGCAGCGTCTCGGGTTCGTTCTCGCAGAGGATACAGACGGCATACGCGCCCCGCAGCTCCTGCAATGCCTCGCGAACTGCCTGTTCGAAGTTGCCGAGTTTCTTGTAATGCTTATCAATGAGATGGGCGATCACCTCGGTGTCGGTTTCGCTCTTGAACGTGTGTCCCGACGCCTGCAGCTGCCCCTTCAGCTCCACATAGTTCTCGATAATGCCGTTATGCACAACGATGATGGCTCCGGCCTTGTGGGGATGGGCATTTATCTCCGAAGGCCGGCCGTGGGTGGCCCAGCGCGTATGACCGATACCGATGGTCCCCTCAAGGGGCTCGCTACTCAGAAGACGTTCAAGGTTGACCAGCTTGCCTTCACTGCGTTTGATGCCCGCATGGCCGCCATCGATCGTAGCTATTCCGGCCGAATCGTAGCCCCGATATTCAAGCCTCTTCAACCCTTCGAGAATGATCGGAGTCGCCTCCCTGCTCCCGCTGTAACCGACTATGCCGCACATAGCAAACCTCTTTCAAGCAATATGGATTAGTGTCTACCGGATATGATGCCGCCGCCCCTCTCGGCAGTTCGATCACTTACTTCTTCTTCAACTTCCAGCCTACCTTGTTCACCTGCGGGGTTCTCGCTATCGCAAGCGAGTCAGGGGGGACGTCGGTTGTGACCGTCGTTCCGGCGGCGATGAGGGAATTGCGCCCTACCCTCACCGGTGCCACGAGCTGCACATCGCTGCCGACGAACACATCATCCTCAATGACCGTGCGATGCTTGTTCACGCCATCATAGTTGCAGGTTATGGTCCCGCAGCCGATATTGACGTTTTCCCCCACCGTGGCATCACCCAGGTAGGTCAGGTGGGACGCCTTTGACCCCTTTCCCATGGTCATTTTCTTGGTTTCCACGAAATTGCCGATCTTCACGTCGCTCATGAGCACGGTTCCGGGGCGCAGATGAGCCATGGGTCCCACCGCCACATTGTCGTGAATGGTCGAATCAGACAATACCGACCCCGCCTTAACAACAACCCGGTCCCCCACCTGGCAATTCTTGATGACAACTCCCGGCTCCAGCACACACCCGCAGCCCACCCGCGTCTGTCCGACAAGCGAGACGCCGGGATACACCAGCGTATCCGCACCAATGGTCACATGCTTGTCGATATAGGCTGTTGCAGGATCGATGATACTCACACCGCCCAGCATCAATTCCTCATTCTTCCGGCGGCGCAATTCGGCTCCTGCCGCGGCCAACTGCACGCGGTCGTTCACTCCCATGACTTCTACGACATCCCGAGTCTCATAGGCAACGCACAGGCCGCCCCGATCGGCAGCGATCTTGACGATGTCGGTGAGATAGTATTCTGTCTGCGCATTTTCGTTGGTGATGTTTTGCACCGCATCGAAGAGAAACTCTGCCTCGACACAATATATCCCGGAATTTATCTCCCTGATGCGCTTCTGCTCAGCATCGGCATCCTTCTCTTCCACGATGTGAAGGACTCTTCCATCATCGCTCTTGATGACCCTGCCATAACCAAAGGGATCGTCAAGCTGCGTCGTCAGGACCGTGACCACAGCGCTGCGCTTCTCGTGGCAGGCCAGCATTGCGCGCAAAGTGTCCACACGTATGAGCGGCACGTCACCGCAGAGGATCACGACCGTCCCCCTGAAGCCGCGCAGATGGTTCGCGGCACAGGCAACGGCATGGCCGGTACCAAGCTGCTCCTCCTGAAGCGCAAAGGCGATCCCCCCGTGACCGGCAAAGCACTGCTGAACTTCTTGCGCCTGGTGACCGACCACGAGAACAATCGTGCCGGCACCAACCTCCTGCGCAGCCGCCACCGGCCAACAGACCATCGGTTCGCCACCGACGGGGTGAAGCACCTTGGCAAGGTTTGATTTCATCCGCGTCCCTTTGCCCGCGGCGATAACTATTGCTGCTATCCTATCCATGCAGAGCCCTCCAACTTAAAGGCTGACGTTCAAAATTTTTTTATAATAGATACAAGTGCTTTCATCAGTCAAGCCCTTTAGCCTTAATATTCGGCAATACCTTTATTGGCACTCCAGTTGGCCGGCACCATGCCACCCGCAAGACAAGTCAGCCTGCGGCAAACGGCATGGAGACACCCGCTTTCCGCTTTACCACGCTGCACGGTTCTGATATAGTCCCCGAAGGAGCGTAACCATGGGAATTGCCGAAGACATCTCAGCTTTCGAGCGTATGCTCGGTGACCTCGTCATAAAGTATGAGCAGTACTTCCTCGGCATGGAAAAACGAGAGCCGCTGCAGCTTCTTGCTGAGGTCGAAAAGGCGTCGCGCGTGTATCAGAACGTGAACATCGTCAACACGATGCTGAAATTCAAATACAACTCCACCGTCGCTCGCCTGAATAGCTATAAACAATACTGGAACCGCATCACCCGCCTCATCGAAGAAGGAAAATATTCCCGCGATCGCTTCAAGATGGAGATGCACCTTCAGGGAAACAAGGAAAAACCCAAGGACACACAAAGGAAAAGCGGGACCGATGAGAACCGGATCTTCCAGCAGTACGTCGAGGCGCGCCGGGCATGCAATCTGCCGACCGACAACATCACGCCCGAAATGATCGCTTCCGTAATCGACAAGCAAAAACCTGCCATCTTCGAGAAGTACCGTTGCAGCGACGTCGAGTTCAAGGTTGTGGTTGAAGGGGGCAAGCCTAAGATAAAGGCCCGCCCCAAGCTCTCCACGACAATCGACTAGACCGTCATTCCACCATGAACACTTTCCCGGCTAGTTCCACGCGATCCCCCCGATAGAGCTTCTTCCCCCGGCGCATTTCTACCGAACCGTTGACTCTGACCACGCCGTCCGAGATGAGAATCTTTGCCTCTCCCCCCGAAGAGGCGGCATCGACTGCCTTGAGAAAACTGTCGAGTTTGATGTAATCCGTTTCTATTTTCATAATCGCTCCCTGCATGTCGCGCTGTGAGAGTCAACCCGGGACGCCTTGCGCATGCGGGTTGAATTTAGCACAGTTTTCTGATAAGAATGAGGATATTTTACCGAGGAGATGTGCCGAAATGATTACCACTTCAGACTTCAAGCGTGGCCTTGTGCTCCAGATTGACGGAGCCCCGTGTCTCATTATCGACGTGACCTTCCAGTCGCCCTCAGCCCGTGGGGCGAACACCATGGTGAAAACCAGATACAGGAACCTCCTGACGTCCCAGGTACTGGAAAAGACTTTTCGCTCGGGCGACAAAGTGGAGGAGGCTGACTTTGAACGCCACAAGGGGCAATTCCTCTACACAGACGGCACCCGTGGCGTTTTCATGGACCTGGAAACCTATGAACAGTTCGAACAGGACGAAGAAGGCTTCTCGATGATCGCTCCCTATCTCCTCGAAGGAACCGAAGTGGTTCTGGGGCTTTACCAGGGACAACTCGTGAGCATAGACCCCCCCATGACCGTGGAATTGACGGTGACCGAAACTGCACCCGCGCTCAAGAATGCGACAGCGACCGCCCAGACAAAGGAAGCGGTCCTGGAAACGGGCTTGCGCCTTCAGGTCCCCCCCTACCTGGAAACAGGAGACCGCATCAAGGTCGACACCCGTGACGGCCGCTTCATCTCCCGCGCCTCGTGAGCGACTGAAAAAACTGTTGACACGAAATGGATTTGAAGCTATAAAAGTGGTCTTTCCGCCCAGGTAGCTCAGTCGGTAGAGCAGAGGACTGAAAATCCTCGTGTCGGCGGTTCGAGTCCGTCCCTGGGCACCAGTAAAATCAAGGCCTCGCGCTACCGAACGCGAGGCCTTTTTCTTTTTGAAGTGCGCCGCCAGAACTATTTACTCAAAGAGTGGCGTTTCTGCTCTCCCGCTCGATCTTGTCGACCACGCAGTAAATCCCTTTCTCCTTAAGCCCTGGTTTGAAGCATCCGTTACACGAAATACAGCGGGCCCGCGCCTCGTTACCTTGGGCCCATCGCAACGCCAGGTGAGGCTCACGAATGAGCGGACGGGCGATGGAAACATAATCTGCTTCCCCGCGCCGCACGACACCTTCCACGAGATCGTAGCTGCGTAACCCGCCGACGACCATCACTGGGCAACTTACTACCGCCTTGATTCGGACCGCCAGCGGAAGATTGTAGGCCTCCTGCTCCCGCGTTTCGATGCCCTGCCGAACGGGAGTCTGAGCCCCCGACGCCGGTGTCCCTCCGCTCACTTCGAGGGCGTCGACACCTTCGTCATCGAGCATCCTTGCAACAACCACCGCATCTTCAATTGACAAACCGCCGGAGATATTATCATCACCGTTCAGCTTGACGAGCACGGGAAAATCGCTGCCAACGGCTTCCCGGACTCGGCGGACGACCTCAACGAGAAAACGACTGCGCTTGTCCACGTCGCCCCCAAAACCATCATCCCTGCGATTGGTGAGCGGCGAAAGGAACTGGTTGATGAGGTATCCATGGGCCGCATGCAGCTGCACCGCATCGAAACCATACGCTTTCGCACGGGCCGCCGCGAGGCCGAAGGCATCGACGAGCCGCTCTATCTGTGCCACCGACAAGGCCTGCGGTACTTCCGGATACTGCGGCACCGCCACTGCGGACGGCGCCAGCGGCTGGCATCCTATGGTTTTTGAGCTTGTCTGCCCCCCCACATGAACAAGCTGCATGCATATCCGCGCACCGTGGGAATGAACCGCGAGCGGCAACGCCCGCATCTCCTCGGCAAAGGCATCGGTATGGATGCCCATCTGTCCCGGAAGCTGCTTGCCTTCGGGCGAGATGAACGTGTAGCCGGTAATGATCAGGCCAATCCCACCGCGGGCGAGATTTCCATAGAGGGCAGCAAGCCTCTCCGTGGGACGGCCGTCGGCACCACACATCCCCTCCCAGGTCGCTGACCGAACGAGCCTGTTCTGGAGGAACATCCCGTTGACCCTTGTCTCGTCGAACACCTTGCGCATACATCCCCTCCCGGCACCAGGAGCCCCGGCGCCACATCGATCAAAAGATTTCGTAAAACCCCTTAGCCCCCAGCTTGTGAACTTTCATCAGATTGGTGGAGCCCCGAGCCTCGATGGGGACCCCCATGGTGATGACCACCACATCCCCCTTCTTGAAACCGGCGGGAAGGAGCGTGTCCTCAACAACCTGAATCTGGTGGTCAGAATCCTCCATGGAACCTATTTTAAGGGCGTTTACCCCCCAGTAAAGGGCAAGCCGGTACTGAACCGTCTGCACCGTGGTGAAAGCTATGATGGGGATATGGGGACGATATTTGGAAATGAGAGCTGCGGTGCTTCCCGATTGGGTAAATACGGCGATAGCCTTGGCCTTGAGGGTCGAGGCGGCATGACAGGCTGCTTCCGCCACCGCCTCCGCTATATTGCTGCTGTGCGCTTTGCGGCCGGCGTCCATTCGCCACAAGCCCGAACGCTCCACATCACGGGCAACTTTGGCCATGGTCCGCACCGCCTCCACCGGAAACTGGCCGGATGCCGTCTCGCCCGAGAGCATGACGGCGTCGGTACCGTCCAGGATGGCATTAGCCACGTCGGAGGTCTCCGCCCTCGTCGGACGCGGGTGATTTATCATCGATTC